>JBAUOX010000092.1:0-2633 GCA_049579985.1 Isosphaeraceae bacterium
GGTCGATCTCTCGGGTCTGTGGGTGGCCTGGGATCGCTGCCTGGGTCTGGGAACCGCCCGGTTCCGGATCATCGGGACAATCTTGACCCAGGCCTTGGCTGGCCGGGCGGCAGCGATCTGGGCCCCCGAGGTTTTGCCATCATGGCGGCGAGCCACAACGGCCGCCGCGCTTGTGCGCTCAGCCCTGGCAGACCTTCAGGCGCGGGGGTTCCGCATCGTCCAGGCCGTTCTTGATGAATCGGCCAGCCGCCGCGGCGCGATCGACCTGATCCGCGGCGGGATGCCCCGGGTCACGGAGCTACTTTATCTCGAGCGCGACACTCACCTACCCTTACCGGAATCGGTGAGCCTTGATCCCCTCTCGGAGTCAGAGGCAATGCCACCCCGCCTCATCTGGCACCCCTTCAACGCGGCTCGCGAAACCGAGTTTCGCGCCCTGTTGCAGGCAACCTACACTTCCAGCCTGGACATGCCCGAGCTTGAGGGAGTCCGTTCGCTCGACGACATCATCGAGGGCCATCGCTCCACGGGCCGGTTCGTCCCTGACCGCTGGCGGTTAGGCCAATTGCCAGGCGAGCCCGACACGGCCGTCGTCTTGCTTCTCTCCGAGGTTCCCGAACGGGACGTCTGGGAAGTTGTCTACCTTGGCTTGACCGTTTCCGCGCGCGGCCGTGGCCTCGGTCTCGCTGCTATCGCCCATGCCCTGGACCTTGCCCGACCCCATGTCTCCCGTCTCGAGCTGGCCGTGGATATTCGCAATTTCCCCGCCTCCCGCCTCTACGAATCGGCCGGCTTCGTCTCTTTTGACCGCCGCTCGGTGCACCTGCTGGTGTTTCCCGAGAGTGGCGGATAGCGCTTCGCGTGTTTGTGGCTGATTCTCGTCAGCGGCTGAGTTGCTTACCAAGTTGAGCCCGCCGAAAGCCTCGGGGCTTCAGCCCCGGTGGTTAGGCGGGTTTCTCCGAAAGGGCTTCAGCCCGTTCCGTTAAGCCGCCCGAGCGGCGTAATTCAACGAGTGATGATCTTTGTGAACGATCCTTGAAAGAGAGTTGGCCCCTGGTACGATGGAGTTGGCTCTTTGGCAACTCGATGTTGGCGGTTGTGGGGAGAAGGTCCCCACGTAAAACATCAACCATGATCGAAGAGTTTGAGCTGTCGCAGACGTACCCCGTATGCGACGGTGCCACCCGACGGGTGGCAGGCTGAAGCGTGCCCGACGCTTGTTGGAAGTGGGCCTAGCCCACGCAAGTATCCTGGCAATCGCCAGGTAGTCCTGGGGACACCAGGCAAGTGGCTCGGGAGCAATCCCGAGAAGCCACCGGGCTTTAGCCCGAGTGGCGTGTCACTGAGGCATCCTGGGTCGGGCCGGGTCGCCGGCGATCCGGTGGCGAAGAATCTCGCCTTCCTTCAGATAGACCACGGTCTCGGCGATCTTGGAGGCGTGGTCGGCGATCCGCTCGATGTTCCGCGCCGTGTTGACCAGATGGAGCCATGTGTTGATGCGTTCGGGATGCGCGACGATCTCCTGCTTCAACAGCTTGAGCACGGAGCGGTAATGGCGGTCTACCCGTCGCTCGGCGGCCATGACGGCCCGGGCCTGGCCGACATTGGCCTGGACCAAGGCGTCAAGACTGTCGTGGACCTGGTTGAGCGCTTCCAGTCCCAGGTTTTCCAGCGGCTGGGGGATGGGGAACGCCTGGGGATCAGTCGCGAGTTTCTTGACCCGCTTGGCAATGTGGCGGGCCAGATCGGCTAGCCGTTCGAGGTCGCCGTTGATCTTGAGGACGGCGGCCACGCGCCTCAGGTCCGACGCCACAGGCTGGTACAAGGCCAGTACGCGCACGCACTCGCGCTCGATCTGAACTTCCCAGCGGTTCACGGCCGGTTTCTGAAGCTTGATCTGATCCGCGAGTTCGAGCCGACCGTCACACAGGGCATGAATGCACTGGTTCAGGGCATCCTCAACGACCGCCGCAAGCTTGAGTACCTCGGACCACAAGCCTTCCAGGTCGCGAACGAAATGGCGGCCAACCGTGACTCGCTGCTGCCCCCAATCCCAAGCGGAAGGTGCCACCGTGTTGTCTTCTCGCATCAGGTGGGTCTCCGGTTGCAATACTGGTCGGGTCCATCCTTCAGTCACTGCGAGACATATGCCCCGCAAGTAGAATACCAGGCGCCTTCAAACGGCAGTGTGAGCTGACACGCGGAACATTCTGGCGAAGCGACAAAGGAGGAAATGCAGGGGATACACAGGAAGAGAGATAGCTGCAACCTCCGTTCGCGATTGTCAAAACGGCGATCAACCGCGAAGCGTGCTCGACTTAGCGGCTCGGTCTCTTTCCCGCGTCGTCCTGGCGTCCTTCAATCACTTTCGTATTCGCTAGAAATCCCCCACTCAATTCATCTTAGAACAACAAGTCTGGGTCCACAACTTCAAACCGACAAAATACTCCAGAAATTCATAGTTGACGTTTCCGACAAAATTGAACGCCCGTTCATATTGATCGGGCGAAGTTGATGGGTAATTCGGTGGCCACAGCTACCTAAAGCCATTAGAAACAGGAACTTGTCGCTGGTTCTTTTCAAGCTCCCTATCCGTCCCAGACTATCACTCAGGACTTTTGTCGGAAACGTCA
>JBAUOX010000093.1:0-5631 GCA_049579985.1 Isosphaeraceae bacterium
CAGAGAAGCGCGACTGGTTGTGGGAGGTCATTCTGGAGGGTATCGCTAATGACGAGGTAGGAAACCGCCCCGACCGAATCGAGCCGCGGGCCAGGAAACGACGACCAAAGCCCTATCCGCTCCTGACGAAGCCCAGGAAGCAAGCCCGAGACGCTTTGCGGAAAGCGAGTTAGGGCTTCAGGAACCGCCATTCAGACCCACCCGCTCGAGGTCTGTCACGTTGCGACTGTCGCTACTGTCGTTTCAATGTAGGATTTCATCGTCACAGCAATGTCCAGGTCATTCCTGAAAAGGTTCATAATGTCGAACAGACCTGCGTGCAACTCTAGATAGCGTCCTCTGCTAACGAGCAGCTCCTTTCCATGGGCTACCGTGTTCCGAAATCCGAGGACTGGATCGATAATCGTATTTTTCGCTCCTTCGTACTCCGGCCTAACAACTATACCAAGCGACACACATATGTTATCAAATATTTCAAAATTTAGATTCATTCGAGTGTCAACAGCGTCTTTTGTGATAAAATAAGCTCTTCTTCCACGTTGCGTCAAGACAAGACTGCAGGCCTGAGTGAATACTTTTGCTTTCAAGGACGACTCCGCTTGCGTAAGGTGTCCCTTCATTCCTAGAGCCAAGAAATTCGCTTTCAGCTGTTCGAAGTTTTTCCCCCTTGAAAGAACAAAATCAAGATACGCTGTCCCAGCGGCCTTAACGAAACCTTCCCAGTGAGCGTATAACATTGGGATGGCAGACCGAATAGTCATAGCCTCGTTCGGGGGCTTAGCCGATCGGACAAGCGTCTCGTGATGGAGAAGCTCTCGTCGCCGCCATGCGAACTCACCGTCAAGCCAGTCATGGAAGTCGTCGTCGCCCGACGTTCTGCTGAAAATCATGGCGCAAATACTTCCCTGCCGACCCTGATACTACGGGGGATGCGAGACCCCGCAGACCTACCCACTCCTGTCCATTGCAGGAACTCCGAATGCTCCCAAATCTTTTTAGCTCTCTCCTCGACAGAATAGCCACCGGCAGTTACAGCTGGATTCTCGATGTGGTAGCCCAGACCCAAGGCAACACCCTCGAAGGCCGAGATTGAGAATCCTCCAGTGAATCTCCTGCCGTCCCATTTACGGAAAGCGTTGGACCCCATCTCGCGGTTCAGCAGTGTGAATGTCCTCTGGAAAGCATCTTCCTCGCCACGGTAGTCAAACCGAGGTTCTCGGACTAAGCTCAGCATCCTGTCCGTAAGAAACTCACCGATGAGACCCAGTCCCGCCAATTCGTCCTGAGGCATCTTGCGGAGGATAATAAAGCGGAGGAGCAATTCCATACCATACTGCTCGTTTTCCTTCCTATCGGTTAAGGCAGTGCTCTCCTGAAAATTCTGATTCTCATGCAGGCGGTCCATCCATCTGAAGAATTCTTTGTTGATCGAGACAAGAAGGCAATTACGCACCTCCTGATCGGATGCAAGAGACCCCCCTCTGTTCAGGCGCATAAACAATTCGTACTTGCTCTGCTCGTCACTCTCCTTCAGGACGATCGTGATATCAAGGGAGGAACGTTTGATTAGAAGTCTTTGAGCGCCCGTCAGCGATTGCGGGTCATCGGGCTGTTCGGGGTTCTCCCAGATCTTGCCTTCCAGGGAGGGGAGAGACTTGGTCTTTCTCAGAATCAGTGGATCGAGCTTATTTCCTGCCTCATCCTTTTTCACCCCAACGAACTGGAGGATTGTCCCCAACCTTTGGAGGCCGTCGATGACGTCCCAAACACCGTCCGTCCTCTGAGCCACGAAGATTGGAGGGATCGGAATTCCGAGCAGGATCGACTCGATGAGATCGGTTTTCTGCTGGTCATCCCAGCGCAAGAACCTCTGGAACTCAGGGTGGACGTCTAGTTCACCGTCGTGATATAGATGCAAGAGCTCCCCGATGGAAATGCTGTACTTGTTCGTATATATATCTTTTCTTTTTTCATCAATTTCTTGCTGTAGTCCCACGTTCGACGGCCTCCAACAGAGCACGCTCTTGCCAATGCAGCTATTCCAACGCGCTCGAAGCTCGCCTGCAAGCCCGATGCGATAACACAATTGCATCTCAGATCAGAGGCAGCAGAGAAACGTCGCCTGGCAGCAACGAAAGCAGTCGGGATCACCGGGCGGTCAAGACCAAATTTGCAGCATGCCACGGCGAGGCTCCCCGTGGCGACCTCTGCATGGCGTTAGCTCGCGCCCACGCGTGACTGCCCTCAGGCATCTTTCACGTCCGACCACGGCGTTCCATCGACGTCATTGCGAAGCAGCAAGTAAATGAACGACGCGGCCGTCCAGAAATAAGCGTAGATCCAGCCCCGGATCAGCAGGCCGATCACTCCCCGCCAGAACGCCGGCCAGGCCGCGACAGTCTGCGCGATTGCACTCCCGCCGGCACCTTGATCCGTCAAGGCGGCCAGGCTGGATGCCGGAGCCGACAGCCCCACTCCCCAGGCGGCCAGGTGGGTCACCGCGGTTGCCAACCAATCGACCAGAAGCAGGCCCGGGATCCCGATCAGCCAGGCAAGAACCACGCACAGAACGAACTTGCCCAGCCGCTGGTTGAGATAGCTGAACGATCGGCTGAGAGCGTCCAGCAGATCCTCGGCCTCGGCCGCGACCGACGCGTGTAAGAGCGGCCAGCCCGCCGCCAGTCCGAAGAGCAAGAAAGCCATGACCAAGCCCAGCAACAGCGGAATGAACAGCAACGTTCCCCCCACGACCGAGCCGATGCCGGCCGGCAGCCGGTACAGCAAACCGAACCCGGTGCAGATCAAGGCGCAGAAGCCTATCGCCAGGAGCGGGAAAAGCGGGGTCGCGATCAGCGGCAAGGCGAATCGCAGCGCGAATCGAACCGCGCCCAGAGCTCCAGGCCCCTGCATCCGTGATACCTGGAGCAACGCAATCCGGGCGATGGCGCCACCAACGATACCCCCCACGGCCACCACCCAGAGAACCGCAAGCAGCGCGTGCAAGTACCAGCCCGATCCCTTATTCAGTGCAAATAGCGAGATCAAGGGAGTCGCAAGTATCCGTGCCGGCTCGGTCAGCCGCCAACCGGCCGAGCGGACGAACTCCCATGACGACAGATCCAGGTTCGCCGGCGCGCCCGCTAGCGCACCGCCTGGCAGGGCATGGAGCTCTGGCGCCACGGCCGACGATTCCGGAAACAGACGGTCCAGAGCGCCCCAGCCGGTTTGCAACAGGATCAAACCGAGCGCGGCCAGCACGACCTTGCTGATGTCAAAAGCCGCCCGCGCAGCGCGCAGCAGGCGGGGCCAGCCGGGTCCGACCCGCGGATCGGTAATGATTTCGGTGCTTGCCGCCTCCGTGAGCATCGCTCGATCCCTCTTTGACGCGTTGGTTTGTCGCCCTCAGGGCACCACGCAGGTCAGAACGACGGCTGCGCCGTCGGGGATGATCTCGCAGGAACCAACCGCGGCCGGCAGCAGCAGAGTCTGGCCGAACGCGAGTCGCGCCCCCTGCCCCGCGTGCCGGACCTCCGCGCAGCCCTCCATTACCATCAGGATGGTGAACCGGTCGGTTTGGCCCAGGACGGCGGGCCGCGATAACCTCCAGCGCTCGAGTGCAAAGAAGGGGCATCGCGACAGCCCCTCGCGGAAGTTGCCCTCGCCAGCCGGCTCGCGCGCGGGAATCAAAGGGTTTACCGGACCGCGGGCGAAATCGGTTGATTCCATTGCTTCACTGATATGCAGCTCGCGGGGCCGGCCGTCGGCTCCGACGCGTCCCCAGTCAAAAACCCGGAAGGTCGCGTCGGACATTTGCTGGATCTCCGCCAGCAAGACCCCAGCGCCGATGGCGTGGACGGTTCCCGCCTCGATCATGATGCAATCGCCGGGTCGAGCAGGGAAACGATGCAGGAGTGGCTCGACCTGCCCATCCTCGATGGCCGCCCCGAATTGCTCGCGGGTGACGCCCGACCTCAGCCCCGCGTAGATCAAGCTGCCCGGCTCGGCGTCCACAACCACCCAGGTCTCGGTCTTGCCGTTGTCACCGGCCAGGCGTTTTCCCTTTTCGTCGTCGGGATGGACCTGGACCGACAGGACCTCGCGGGCGTCGATGAACTTGACCAGAAGCGGGAACTGGCTCCGGGCCGAGAGGCCAGGCCCCAGGACTTCCGGGCCGCGATGGTGCACCAGGTCGCGCAGGGTGGTCCCGGAGAGTTCTCCCTCGTTGACGACGCTCACGGCGTCGCGATAGTCCGCCAGCTCCCAGCTCTCGGCATAGTCATTGCCCTCGCCGATCGGCTTGTGCAGCACCGTTCCCAGCCGGCGGCCCCCCCAGATGAGTCGCCGGAGGATCGGTTCGAACCGCAGGGGATAGAGTGAATCGGCGGGCATGGGTGGACTTCCTCGCTCGGGGAGAAGGGATCGTGACCGATTCTCCCCTCGGATTCAATGTGTGGTGCCTGTTGTAACGCGATGGCTCGGGCGCTGTCCACCCGAGTCGGCGAGGTAAACCCCAGCCTCGAGCCGAAGAAAGACTCGGCTAACCCACTGACCTCAAAGTGACAACGTCCGATGGCGTTGCTCGTTTCGAAGACAAAAGGAGCCAATTTCGCGTTGCAACTGGCATCGTCTGGGGATTTCATGGTAAGCTCAGGAAAAGGAACGCCCACGCTCCTTCGGCCGTCCCGGTGAGGCCGGCGAGCGGTGCCGCATGCAAGGGTTCCGGCCTCGGGACTGGCCGTCGCGACCCGCGTCTCCTCCTCGATTCGCCGTTTCCGGCGATCTTCCTCCGGCCCAGCTCGGTTGGTTCACTTCCATGCCCAGCGAACGAGATCTCTTCGCCGAAGAACAGACGATGGCCACGATGAGCTTCGGCGAGCACATCGAGGAGCTGCGCGTCCGCCTGATCCTGGCCCTGGCTGGCCTGTTTGTGGGGGTGATCGTGGCGTTCATCCCTTACCTGGACCTGGGCTGGAGGGTCATGAAGAGCATGGAGGCGCCTGCGGCCGACGCCCTCGAGCTCTTTTACCGCAATGAATACGACAAGAAGGCAAAGCTGGCCGAAGACGCCAAGGCGATCTCATCGCCCCTCGAGGCAGTGATACCCGCCGACTCATTCTTCAAGGCCCTCAAGGACATCGCGCCGAAGATCGAGATTCCGCCGGTCGATCAGCTCAAGGGAAAGACTTTGAGCTTCCCCCTGAAGTACAACCAGTCGGACTTGATCAAGGCGACCCAGAGCTCGACGGTCATGATCGATAAGACGCTGATCTCGCTCGGGCCGCTGGAAACGATCACGATTTACTTCATGGTTTGCCTGGTGACCGGGCTGGTGCTGGTCAGCCCCTGGGTGTTCTACCAGGGCTGGGCGTTTGTCGCGGCGGGTCTCTATCGCCACGAGCGGCACTATGTGCACAAGTATCTGCCGATCTCGATCGGCCTCTTTCTCACTGGGGTCATCCTCTGCTTCGGCTTCGTGTTGCCGATCACCCTCGGCTTCTTGCTCGAGTTCAACGTCTGGCTGGGAGTGGCCCCGACCTTGCGGCTGAGCGAGTGGATGAGCTTCGCGACGATCCTTCCCCTGGTCTTCGGCATTGCCTTCCAGACCCCGCTCATCATGCTCTTCCTGGAGCG
>JBAUOX010000094.1:0-2643 GCA_049579985.1 Isosphaeraceae bacterium
CAGATCATCCAGCGGCTTGACGTCCAGCCCGTGCAGGTGTTGATCGAGGCGGTCATCATCAGTGTCTCGCTTACCCAGGACACGCAACTCGGGGTCAACTTCGCGGTCGTCGACAACCTGGGTCAGCAGCTTGGAACAATCGGCTCTGGTGCGGTGATCAACAGCAACGTGGGCTTCACGCCGGCCTCGGTGCTGACGGCCGCCGGCAAGATCGCGTCCAGTGCAATCCCCGGTCCCAACGACTTCGCCTCGCCCGCCAACGGCATCAAGTACGGCTTCATTTCCAACAACATTACCGGATTCATACAGGCGCTGGAGACCTTGGGAAGCACCAAGATCCTGGCCAGCCCCAGGATCTTGGTGCTCAACAAGCAGCGAGCCGAGATCCAGCTTGGCGAGCGGCTGGGCTTCCGCTCGTCAGTGACGCAAAACCTCATCGGCACCACGCAACAGGTTCAATTCTTGAATACCGGTACGTTGCTCCGGTTACGTCCGTTTGTCTCGAATGATGAGATGGTCCGGATGGAGATCCACCCCGAGCGAAGTGAGGGATCCGTCGATCCGGTAACCGGTTTGCCCAGTGCAACGATAGCTGAGTTGACGACCAACGTGATGGTCCCTAACGGAGCGACCCTGGTCATCGGCGGCCTGATCGAAGACGATGACGAATATACGCAATCAGGCCTGCCCGGTCTGTCCCGACTGCCGATCCTGGGTCACCTTTTCGGAACCAGGGATAAATCGGATATGCGGCAGGAGCTGGTCGTGCTCCTGACGCCGCACATCTGGTCGCCGGGTCAGGTGGGCGGGAACCCCGACGCGCTGGCCACACAAGGGAGTAAGCGGTCCGGGGGAGACGTGAGGCAAGCCCCGGCCGCGACTACGGCGGCTCTTGCCCCGAACCCACCTGCGGCGACTCCTGCCCCGAGCCCGGCCGTGGCGGCAGCGGAACCTTCCCCGGGCCTGGCACCTGCAACACTGCCGCCTCTCCCGCCATTGTCTTCCCGCAGTGCCTTGCCGCCGGTCGAGACGACCGAGGTGTCACGGCGGACCGGACTCTCCGGGACGCTAGAATCGCAACCGGAGCCGCTATCAGCCGATCTGCTCGCTTCTTCGAAGTCGCTTGCCGACCCGCAACCCGTATCCCGGCCCCAGCCAGCCCGGGTTGCCAAGGTTGACCCGACGGTTTCTCAGGCTTCTCTGGAGGCCAGCCGCGTTTCCCAATCCGTCAGGCCGGCGGTTCCGGAAGAAGCTCGACCAGCTTCACGACGGCACGTTGTCCGTCCCGGTGAGGACTTCTCCTCGATCGCAAGAGATTACTATGGCTCGCCTCGGCTTGCCCGGGCCCTGTGGTGGGTCAATCGCAAGACAGTTGTCTGGCCCAGGGCCTTGGTCGCAGGCACCAGGATCGTCATTCCGCCCATCGAGCAGCTCGAAGGCGGATCGACTAGACCCCGGTCCAGCCGGGCGGCGACCCTCGACCCTCAGGTCCAGCCAGCAAGCCAGAACCGGCCCGCGGAGGGGGTGCGCGGCGGCCGGGCCGCTACCCACGTAGTTCCCGCTCCGGATCAGTAACGTCCAGCGACCGATGCGAGTCCGCCGGAGGGGGCTTCGCCATCCACGTGGTCCAGCCGCACGAGACTCTGCGCGGCATCGCTCGCGACCGACTGGGCGCCCCGCGCCGCTCCCAGGAGATCGCCGAACTGAACCTAGACCTGCTGACTGACGGCCGGCTCTCGCCGGGCATGCGGTTATTGCTGCCACACGACGCTCGTCCAGCCCCTCTGCGCCGGGATTAGTTAGTGGCCGAGCAGGTGCACCTGATAGGCGACCAGCACGAGGTAGAGGCCGAGAAAGACCGGCAGCAGGAACCCGGCGCGAAACCGGGTGCCGAAGAGCGGCCAGTTCTTGTACACGACCAGGAACGGAAGCCCCGCGGCCGTGATAGCGTACTTGCCCACCAGAAATGGATGGTGTCCCCGGTCCAGCAGGAACCTCATGACCGGGTTGGCTTCCTCGCTATTGACGTCCAGGAGCTCGATGGTCAGAACACCGTCCACGATGCAGAGCACCAGCACGGCCACGATGAACCCCAGGATAAGCGGGTCAAAGCGGTCGGTGAAGAACGGGCCCTCCCGGTCCGCGTCGCGCCGCACCCGCTGGCGCCGGCCCGAGAGCCGGAACGCATCCATCGGCCCGGTGGGGACCCGCCTTCGATCGGCCGAGCCTCTCTGGCCCGGCTGGGACGAAGCCCCAAGGCTTTGGTCGTGATTTTCCGGAAAGTTGCAGGCCATGATCGAGCAGCGGTCCACGGGACCCGGCGCACGGAACCCAATCGCAGCCTGTTCGCGGCTGTCGCCCGCGATCCTCACGCGTCCCGCATGGGGTGGTCCGTTCGTCGAGTCATTCCAGCATAGCATACACTTTCATCACGGGCGAGGGTCGGCATGATGCAAGCAAGCAACGCGATCGGGCTTCTTCCTCAGAGAATCAGCATTGCGTCGCCAAAGCTGAAGAAGCGGTAACGGCGGCGAATTGCCTCGAGATAAGCCTCACGGATCAGCTCGACTCCGACCAGGGCGCTGACCAGAACCAGCAAGCTGCTGCGCGGCAGGTGAAAATTGGTGACGAGCGCGTCCAGTC
>JBAUOX010000095.1:0-3728 GCA_049579985.1 Isosphaeraceae bacterium
TCACGCCGTTCGCGTTCGGCAAGACGACTCCCCTGAAACTGGTCCAGCGTGGTGATGCTCTGGAATTGACTCTGCCCGAGAGCGCTCGCACGCCCATCGACACGATCATCGTGCTGAGCCCGCTGGGGGATGGTGATCAGAATTGAGTCGGCATCACTCCGCGTGGAACGAGCACGAATCTCGAGACGAGCAGAACGCAAGCAAACGGCAATTCGCCATCCCACCGACTGGACCGGGTGAGCGTTCTGGCGGCCTTGGTGACGCTCGTGCTCGTGGGCTGGACCGCGTGGCTGAGGTTCGATCCGGCCTCCCGGCCCGAGCCTCCGGCCGTCGGCCTGGCGCTGCCTCCGCTTCGGCTTCTGGACCTCGAGACCGCGGAACCCCTGGTCCTGCTCGGAGCGAAGGGAAAGGTCACGTGGATCGTCTTCCGGTCGGCAGGCTCTCCATCAGGCAGGCCAGCCTGTCGAAGCTCGAGGGCGTCTGGAAGCGCCTCAAGTCGCACCGGCGGTTCACGATGGCGACTGCGGCGATCAATTCGGACCAGCCTGTAGGGTGCGTCGAGCTTGCGATGACGCACCGCTCAGCGTCCCGGTGCGTCTTTACTACTTGCTTTGGCGCCGAGCTCGCAGACCCTCCGCTCCATCTTCTCGTCGACGGCGAGGGTCGGATTGCCGCGCTCGTTCGGGGCGCGGGTCAAGACGCGATCAACCGCCTTGCGGCGCAGGTCCAGCGCTGGCTCGAGGAGATGGATCCACTGGGAAATACGCGGTTCGCCAGAACGAACCCAGCGGGCCTCGCACTCCAGTGGACCGAACCGCCCGGCTGAGGTGGAAACTCTTGTGACCTCGCGATCCCGAGGTTAGTGTTGTTCTTGAGCACGCGCCTGCTCTCACTATTTATGGATGAATGCACCTGGGCCGAGACGGGGCCCGGCGCCGGCGCAGTTTTTGGAGATCTCGATCGCACCAGACGAACAGGACCGCTCCGCGGCACGTCCCCTCGCTGAATCCAACGAATGAACGACAGTCACCCGACGGGAGTTTCGAATGTCCCCCTCAGCCTCAGCCTCGCTATCCCCACAAAGACAAAGTCCACGTCAGATCCGCCGCGTCGGCATACTCTTTGCCGGCGGACCCGCCCCGGCGGCCAACGCGGTGATCTCGACAGCCGCATCAGCCTTTCTGCGCAACAAAATCGAAGTCCTCGGCATCCTTAACGGCTATGCCCACCTGGTGGAATACGGGCCTGAGCACGCCATGCAGGAGGGGCGCGACTACATGGTCCTGAACCAGAAGGCGCTGCGCCGGTCGAGGAACACCCGCGGCATCATGATCGGGACGGCCCGTACCAACCCGGGCAAGGATGTGTCGCGTCCCAGCCACCTGACCGACCCGAAATGCACAGCGCTGCTGCGCACCGTGCACCAGGCCCTGTCTTCTATTGGGGTGGATGCCCTGATCTCGATCGGCGGCGACGATACTCTCAAGACCGCGAACAAGTTCAAGATGTTCCAGGACCACCTGCCCGCGGACCAGAAGCGGATCGCGGTGGTTCATGTTCCCAAGACGATCGACAACGATTACCGGGGTATCGATTTCACGTTCGGCTACTTCACGGCCGTCGAGTTCCTGGCCAACGAGATCCGCAACCTGCTGGCCGACGCCGAGGCGACTCGCAGCTACTACATCGCCGAGTGCATGGGCCGCAGCGCCGGGTGGCTGGCCTACGGGGCCGCGATCGCTGGCGAGGGCAGCCTGGTTCTGAGCGTCGAGGATGTCCCCCAAGGGCTGAGCGCGGAGGAGACCCTGACCGATCCCAAGACCGGGGTCGCCAGCACCCGCAAGATCATGGACATCGCCAAGGTCGTCGATTTGATGGTGAAGCTCATGCTGGCCCGCGAAGCCGATGGCAAGGAGTTCGGCGTGATCGTGATCGCCGAGGGTCTGGGCCAGTACCTTCCCGCCAGTTACCTGGAAGGCATCAAGTTCGACGACCATGGACATATTTCGCTCGCCGAGACCAACCTGGCCCGTACCATGGTCAAGGCGGTCGAGGCCGAGTACAAGAAGCGGACGGGCAAGACCAAGCGGCTGACCGGTCTGCAGCTTGGTTACGAGGCCCGCTGCTCCCTTCCCCACGCCTTCGATGTGATCCTCGGCAGCCAGCTCGGCGTCGGCGCCTATCGCGCGTTGGTGGAAAATCACCTCGACGGCGTGCTGATCTCATGCTCAGGACAGCTCAACCTGTCTTACGTACCGTTCGACACGCTGGTCGATCCCGAGACGCTGGTGACCGTCGTCCGCTTCATCGAGACCGGCTCCGACTTCCACCGCCTGGCCCGTTTTCTGGAGAATTATCCGCACGATTGAGCGGGAGTATCAACACGGTAACAGGCACATTCCGTGTGACGTGTTGTTGGGAAAGGCCCACGGAGTGTGCTTGCTACCTTTTCGAGCTCATTTTGCCATCACTCAGCGGGCCAGCTCGACGAAACTGGGCGGCTCGCCCTGCATCAGCGCAGGTGCGGAAGATCTTGCCGGCGGCCGACGATGGCCCTCGCGGTCAGGGTGGTGATGACCACCGAGAGCACGACCTGCCCCAGGCAGGAGGGGCCGGCCGCAGGGCCAGCCCAGCCGCATGAGCATGAACCCCTGGAGCGAGCCCCGCGGCACCCTCAGGTCAAGACCGTCAACCGCGACGACGCTGCCGAACCGCTTGGTGAGACCCTCGATCGCAATCGCAGTGCTCATCGCATGACGCCTGTCGAGGTTCAAGGACCTCGGTCGCGCCGCCCGCACGGCAGGCAGGTAGTTCCCGCCAGTGGATTCGCTCGGGATCGCCGATTATTGCATGTCCGCAGGGAGAGGACGGCGAGCGAAAATAGCACTCATCCAACCCGGAATATGCCATGGCGCCCGGCTCTTGCTCCAAAGCGTCCTGCCGAATTGGGTTGTCAACCATGGCACACGAACTTAGTAGCAGTTATAACATGAGTTCGTCCCGGAGTCGCACCGGGCGGATCTCGACTGCCGATTTCCGCGGTGAGTCCAGTTCCGGGAGCGTGAGTTTGCTGTCCGATCAAGGTTGCATACGAGCGGGGTTTCCAGGTGTCCGAAGCCTTTACCCTCTTTTTCGACGTCGGCGGCGTGCTCCTTACCAACGCCTGGGATACGGCGGCCCGCGACCGGGCCGTCGAGGTTCTCGGGCTCGACGGTCGTGATTTTCATACCCGCCACGGCATGGTGAAAACGGCCTTCGAGACCGGCCGGCTCAGTCTCGACTCGTACATCGAGAAAACCGTCTTCTACACCCGGCGATCCTTCTCCCCGGACGATTTCAAGAGGCTCATGTTCGAGCAGTCGCGTGTGCTGGGCGAGACCCTGGAGTGGGTGCGGTCGCTCGCGGCGACGGGCCGGTTCCGGCTCTTCACGCTCAACAACGAATCGCGCGAGCTGCACGAGTATCGGGTGCGGACCTTCGGGCTCTGCTCCATCTTCAAATCGTTCCTGGCCTCCTGCTATCTCGGCCAGGTCAAGCCGGACGAGGACATCTACCGCAACGCCCTGGGAATTGCCGGCTGCGACGCCCGGGAGGGCATCTTCATCGATGATCGGCCCGTCAATGTGGAGACCGCGCTGAAGCTCGATCTGCGGGCCATCAGGTTTCAGGATCTCGAGCAGCTCCGCGCGGCGCTGGTAGACTTCGGGATCAAGGCATGAGAATAAGCC
>JBAUOX010000096.1:0-4121 GCA_049579985.1 Isosphaeraceae bacterium
TAGGTCAGGCTTTCCAGCCTGATCTACAATGCCTTTCTTTCGTGCCGTGGTAATGGCGTCATCAACGAGGCCGGTTGCTGGGACTACTTGGTTGGCATGACATCGGGGGCCATCCACGTTGCCCAGGTACCAGAGAGTGGGTGGCCCTGTCCGCTCCCCCCACCGCTTGGCTGCAACTTGTCAACCAACTACAACCGCAAACGGAAGCCGAAGTGGCGGCGTTGCGTTGCTGCGTCAATCGCGGTCGGCCCTTCGGCGATCCTAACTGGGTCACGGACGCGGCCAAGCGATTGGGGCTCGAATGCGCGGTTCGGCCCCGTGGAAGACCGAAGAAACAATCGTACGCTTGCCACGTTTACTTGTACTCTCTGTGTTCTCCAGATTTGGTGGGTGTCACCTTTCCTCCCAGCGGAATGCGGAAACGTTGGCGTTACCGCGTTTCCCTGGCTCACATGTAGAAGGAGTATCTCGGCTCGATGCGGTCGTCTTCGTCTTCGGGGATGTATCTGAGGATTGAGCCGACCTGGCGGGCGGCTCTCACGGTGATAGGCTCTCTGCCGTCGAACTGCGTATTGTTCCAATTCATCTTCGTCAGACCGAGCAGCTCTTGGGCGAGTGCCTTCGGGGTCTCCGCCACAGCTTCGCAGCGAAAGAGAAGCGGCATAGGCACATAGAGCCCCGGGTAAGTCTGGAAGAAATCGACACCACCACGCGTGTAGAGGACATGGGACCGGCCATCGAGATGCCAGAGCGTACCTCTCAGCGGCGGATACTCGCCATTTCGGAACAGGCGAGTGGGCGACTCGCCCACGCTGATGAAGTCGTAATAGTCGATGCGATTGTGTTCAGCGGCCTCCCGGAAGCCGTCTAGCTCCTCGTGGTTGTAGGTTGAGGTCTTGTGGAGCACTATTCTCGCGGGGAAGTTCCGGTGGACGTCGCGATACCGGTCCAGAGCCTGGCTCAAGAGCTTTCGGGCATCTTCTCGCGAGAGGTGCGGTTGCCTGTCCTCCTTGGAAACCTTCGCCGCTCCGCCCCGTACAATGACTCCCTCACCTCGTTGATTGAACACCTGGGCAATGCTCGTCATCACCTTCGAGAGGTCGAGCGTTTTATAGAAGCTGACACCGATGTAGCAGGCAGTCAGTTGGCTCGGGTCCCTTATAAGCCTCCACGGGGTGCCTCCGGCCTTGTAGTAGAGAGCCGTGTAGAGGTTCCACGCGATGGTCGCTTCGTCCTGTATCTCTCTGACCTTGCTGGGCCTGGTCTTCTGACGTCTCCTTGTGCTCTTGTCGTAAGTCGTCGGGAGGATGATTTGCACTGGCTTCTTGAGTCCCATCGCCCGGGCTTTGAGTAGGTGATGGAAGTTCAGTCGCGTCCGCGGGGCGTCGTCATCGTCGACCGTAGGCTCGCCTCCTTCTCCTGCGGCATCCATCGCTTCGAGCAGAGGGAGCGGAAGAGCACAAATCAGAACGTCGGGGTTTGAATTTTCGACGAGGTATCGAAAGTCCGCGACGAAGATATCGACGGCCTCCGAGACGAGGGCATTGCCCTTAGCACGCTTCGCGAACTGCTGGATGATGGTTTGCTGTATCGGCCGCTGAAGCTGAGAATCGAGCAACACCGAGCAGCGAAAGCTCTCCTCGGGACCGAACCCTGAATCGTGGGAAGAGGTTCGGCTGTTTGCTTGGTTTTGCCTCGATGCCGTGCCGGGTCTTCTCGAACCAGGTTTGGAGTCCCTCGATGGTCTGGGGTGTCCCCGCGATACCGAGCTTCATTTGCTTGGGAGCGAGCTGATTCGCGTAGTCGAGGGGGCCGTAGTGCATGAGGCCGAAGCGGATATCGACGTGGCGACCTGCCCCGAATTCCAGTTCAGGCTCTTGGAGGAAGTCAATGTCCATTATTTACACACATTAAATTCAAAAAGAGTAAGTTGTCGTTGTCCCTTTTGCACGTCTTCCTCTTCCTCCTTTGGCTTCTCTTCGTGTTTAAGCCAAGCATGGTCGATGATGCCGGCATCCAGGTTGAGCGTCTTGAGCTCGCCGAATTCGATGACCCGCTCCCTCTCAAACATGTCCGGTGGCTTGCTCAAGATACTTGCCCACATCACGACCTCGCCGAGGACCGCTTGGTTGTTTTGAAGGCGTTGGACGAAGCGGCTTCGCCGCGGGATGGGGGGAGCGGGCTGGGTGGGTTGTGCGGACTGGGGGAGGACCGACGTCGAAAGATTCTGGTGTGATACCCTGGGATTTCCGGCCGTTGTGGCTGGACTTCTTTGGCCCCCACTCACGAAAGGGTATCACGATGTCAGAACTCAGTAACCGTATGATCCGGGACATGCAGCTCGCCGGGCTGGTCGAAGGGACCCGACGCGAGTATGTGCGGGGTGTTCGCCAACTGTCCGCCTACTACATGGTCTCACCCGATCAGCTCAGCGAGCGGAACGTCGAGGACTACATCCTTTACGTCCGTGATGACTTGGGCGTGGCCAAGGGAACATTCGCACCAATGTTCGCCGGGCTCAAGTTCTTCTACCTCAAGACACTCGGCTACGACTGGCCTCTGTTCACCAAAAAAAAGTCCGCAAGCCACGCCGGGAGCGGCTGCCCGACGTCCGCAGTGACGAGGACTGCCGCCGCCTGATCGCCACACTCGAAAAGCCCATCTATCGCGGCTGTTTCACGCTCATCTACGCCTATGGCTTGCGGATCACCGAGGCGGTCACGCTGCCCATCTCCGCGGTCGACTCGAAGCAGATGGTTCTGCGCGTCATCGGCAAGCGAAACAAAGAGCGTGTTCTCCCGCTGACCGAATCGATCCTCCGGATGCTCCGCGAGGTCTGGAAAACCCACCGCAGCCAGCGGTGGCTCTTTCCCGGATCTCTTTGGGGTCCCGGATCTCTTTGGGGTCAGACCGATTTAGAATTTTCTCCGCTCAGGCCAAGGGCGCGTTCCAGTGCCATGAGATCTCGCCTCGCGTTCGATTCGCTCTGGAGCAGAGCGGCGAATCGCGCCGACAGGTTAGGGACGCTCTCGGGGCGGGAGAGGCCAAGGATCGGCACGAGCTCGGCGCGGGTGGCCTCGGTATGGTGCTTCGCCAGGCAGGCGAGGGCAGCGCGGGCCGGCGAGCGGGAGCCACGCGCGGCGAGTTGGCCCCGGTCGACCCCGTACCGGCTGCAGACCGCCTCGATCAACCGGGCGAGAGACAATTCGGTGTCAAGAGACAATTCGGTGTCAAGAGACGAGACAATTCGGTGTCAGTTCATCATTATTGCTTCCCTTGCATCAAGTCGGAGACAATTCGGTGTCGAGACAATTCGGTGTCAGTCGCTTATGCCGCCTTGCGGCACCCGGAATGATGAAAATGGAACTGGGCCGTGGTAGTCTATGGTTGGAGGCGGGTGTCGGGTAGGAGGCCGATGCTCATTGGTGCCTCGAGCCCGCGTGTCAGTCTGGCCCGGACGTCGCCGCGTACCCGGTATTGTTGCCCCCGACTCTTGGGGAGCACGTGGAGCAGAATGTCTCCCTCGCGACGTCCTCTGACGCTCGTCTCCGGCAACCAGTCCGTGTGACGGTATTACGGCGCGCCGATGTCTGTGCCATGGAACTGGGTCCGGCACCACGGAAGCACGCCCCCCCGCAAGCAGTGTACCCCCGGCGCCTCATGGGGGTCTGGGGGGATTATTGTGCCACCCGGCCAATTCCGGGCCGGATTTTCGGAGCAGCAGCAGTTCATCATTATTGCTTCTTGCATCAAGTCGGTAAGTTGGATTCATGGGAAGACTTCCAAGACCGACAGGCGATGACCTTATTTACCACGCGATCAACCGTGGGAACAACCGAGCCGATGTCCTCGGCCCCGACGGCGAACGGGATATGTTCCTTGGCGATCTCGCCCGCACCAAGGCACGGTACCCTTTCGCGCTCTTCGGCTCCTGCTTGATGTCCAACCATTTTCATCTGCTTCTCAAGCCGGCCCCCGGGCAGTCGATCAGCCTCATCCTCCAGTCCCTGACCGTCGCTCACACCTGGCGGCACCACCGGAGACAGGGAACCAGCGGCCACGTCTGGCAGGGCCGCTTCCGATCCCCGGTCATCCAGGACGGCGACCACCTGCTCGTCGTT
>JBAUOX010000097.1:0-11464 GCA_049579985.1 Isosphaeraceae bacterium
TCCAGGTGCGACTGATGGCTCCCCGGAGTCTGCAACTGCCCCACGGGGTTGCGAGGAAGGAAACTCGAGACCGACAGGATTCGCCAGCAAGGATAAGTCCGGTGGGTATGGATGTCTTCCACATGACCCTGGTCAACCAGCAGATCGTCCATCTCAGCGAATCCGTGAGTCTAGGCGTCGTGGATGCCGATAAATCCCGGGTTCTTTTCTTCGTCGATGCCCCGGTGGGGACGAGCGTGACGGCCGTCGATCGAGAAGGACTGGACCGCGCGAACGCGTCCTCGAACCAGATTTTTCTTCAGTTCATGGGCCAGGGCGCAGAGCGGCCGGACGAGCATCGAGAGAAGCCGGGCCCCGGTCTCGGATCGCGCGAGGGCCAGACGGCAGGCGATGGATCGAGCCCGGACGTCCTGCCGTTCCGTTCGAATCAACCCGACAGGAACCGTCCGTGAATCGTCCACGTACCGGGTTGGTTTCGCACATTTTCCCTCACACCTCGTCCACCTTGACACTTCGCAGGTCGCGTTCCTTACGTATCGTTCCTTGATCCAAAGTGAAATTTATCACGGCAAGTTCCGTGCCGGATGAGAGCCGTACGTCTTCCTGGTAATCGCAGGATTCCCCTCGTTCATGGCACCAGGTATCAATGAACGCCGTCGTGATGGAATAGCACAATGACATGATCACCATGCGACGGATCACGCGGCCGACAACGACACGGCAGAAAGGAAGTCCCCGATGACAAAACGTGAAATGACCGAGACAATCCTCAACGCCAAAGACGCCATGGATGTTAGCTGGGCGGAGATTGCCAAGGCAGTAGGGCTATCCGAGGTCTATACGACCTCCGCTTGCCTGGGGGAAAACTCGCTCAGCAGCGAGGAGGCAGGGAAGCTCGCCGGGCTTCTCGGGTTGAATGCCTCCGTCACCGAGGCGCTCACCCGACCTGCCACCAAAGGCGAGGCGGCGATGACTGTTCCCAAGGAGCCGCTCCAGCACCGGTTTCAGGAGATCCTTTATGTCTACGGCGGGACGCTGAAAGAGTTGATCGAAGAGAAGTTCGGGCCGGGGATCATGAGCGCGATCGACTTCACCCTGAGTATCGAGAAGCAGCCGGACCCGAAAGGCGACCGCGTCGTGATCACGATGAACGGCAAGTTCCTTCCTTACAAGAAGTGGTAGGTCCCGTGATCGATCTCTCGTGACCTACACGACGAAAACAGCAGACACTTCAACCCCCGCATGGCTGCGCGAGGGCTTCGCCGAGGGTCATTGACCGCGATCCGGACGTATCTAGAATACAGGCTGTGTCACATCGCGCCATTCCAAGAACCCAACCAGGAGACCAGCGGTGTTCAAGACCAAGAACGACCTGTCCGAGGCAACCCGCGTCAAGACCGTCGAGCTGCTCAATGCTCGGCTGGCCGACTGCAAGGACCTGGAGACGCAAACCAAGCAGGCCCACTGGAACGTCAAGGGGCCCAACTTCATCGCCCTGCACGAGCTGTTCGACAAGATCAACGAGGACGTGGAAGACTACGTGGACGAGATCGCCGAGCGGGCAGTGCAGCTCGGGGGCGTGGCCGAGGGGACGGCCCGGGTGGTGGCGAAGCGGAGCTCTTTGCCCGAATATCCGTTGAATGCTGCGGACGGCCACAGCCACGTCGAGGCGCTGTCATCGGCCCTTGCGGCGTTCGGCAAGTCGGCGCGGAAGGCCATCGAACAGGCCAACGAGCTGGGTGACCTGGACACGGCCGACCTGTTCACGGAGGTATCGCGCGGCGTCGACAAGTGGCTATGGTTCGTCGAGGCGCACCTGCAGGCAGATCGATGAACAGAGCGGATGCGACCGACCGAGAACGCGTTAAATGGAGAAAGAGAGCCAGGCGTCATCTAAGAGTCGAGTCGCCATCTGCCGGTTGAGCCTGGAGTGGTGCTGATGCACCCGCTATGATGACACGTGCCTCCACCTGAGAGCGGCCGGTTCGCAGCGTGGCGACACGCGATCGGCCGGATCCAGGTCAGTCACCTGGGAGCCAGTCGTCCGGATCGTGCGCGAGACACCGGCGACGGGCTTTCAATGGGGGGATCCGGGGAAAAGCCGGATAGCAGGGAACGGAAGCAGAACCGTCAGCCGCCGGTTCATCGATTTTCGAAGAATTGCGATCTCGCCCCCGAATTTCCTCCGCAACCGAAGGGAGCCTGACATGCCAAACAGCGTTTACAAGGTGATCGAGCTGGTGGGGTCCAGCCCTGAATCGTGGGAGAAAGCCGTGGCTGCGGCGATCAAGCAGGCGTCCAGCACGCTACGCGAGTTACGGATCGCCGAGGTCATTCAACAGGACGCCCATATCGCCAAGGATGGCTCGATCGAGAGCTACCGCGCCAAGATTCGAATCTCATTCAAGTTACTGGAAGGGGATAAGGGCTGATCCGCTCTCCCGCGCCGGGACGGGCTCGGCTCGCTCCGGCGCGGGTCTGTTCCCGTCACGGTTCTGCCCCTGTCCTGTGGACCGGAGCGAAATCTCTTCCTGTGTCCGTGCCAGCGGGCCTGTCCGATTGCGTCCTTGAGCCGAGTCTCAGCCCATGGGCTCGCCGACTTGACTGGCACGCGCTTCTCGAATAGAGTGTGAGTTTCCGCGATTGCTGAAACTCTCCTCCAGCAGCAGGGCAGCGATTGAGCCTCCCGCATGTGAGGATTATGGTTCGCAACGGTTTGAGGACAACAGGTTTATGCCCCGGAAAAAGTTTGGTCGCAACCGCAAGAATCGCTGTCGATTTTGCACGCGCGAAGGCTGCCCTCGTCCGGCTTATGTCGATTACAAGGACATCGGTCTGCTCAAGAAGCTTTGCACCAACCAGAGCAAGATGTTCTCTCGCAAGCGCAGCGGCAACTGTGCGGCGTTTCAGCGAGCCTCCAGCGCGGCTGTGAAGCGTGCGCGTTTCATGGCTCTCCTGCCGTACGTCGGCGAGTAACCCGGTTGGCCCGCTTGCTCAGCGACTACGGCCTGCCTGTGCAAAGAAGTCGCGGAACTGTGTCTCAATGACCCGCACAGGCTCACCCAGCCTGTCCTCCAGAGATCGGCCCGTGCTGCGCTTGATCCGTCCCCGGTACGCATCGCGTACGAAGTCAAGGAAGGCATCGCGGTAGGTTCCATCATTCCACTGCATGAGGAAGACCGCCAGCGCCATGGCCTGCCGGTAATTCGCATGGATGCGATCGGGACGATTGAAGGAGTTCTGGTCGAGCATGAGGAACTGCTCCAGCGGCAGGAACCTGCCGTCAGAAAGCGACTGCTGCGCCGCCGCGAGCCGTTCCCCGATCAGGCCGCCGACCTCGAGCGAACCGTCGGACTGGGGCGTCACCGTCTCAAAATAGGTTCCCAGGCCCTCAAAGACCCAGTAATTGCCGACGTTCTTCGTGTAGGCGTTGGGACCGGCGGTCTCGAAGAGAAGCTGGTGCGAGACCTCGTGGTAGAGGGTCGCCGTGACGGGAATCTGCCCGTCGACATCCCGGAAAAAGTAAGCAACGGCGCGATTACCTTTACCTGGCCCGGGTGGATTGTAGTAGCCCAGGCTCTGGTCAATGTCGGCAACGGTCGAAGGCCCGAGGTGCTCGACGTACTCGTCCTTGGTCGCGAAGTAGAAGACCTGGTGCGGTCGGTGGGACGTTTCGCCGGTCAGCGAGGGAGAGCGGAATCGTCGGGCAAGCGGCAGGTTCTCGCCCACGAGGTCGGCGAGCAGCGTGAAGAAGACGTCGTAAAACGCCTCGAGCCTGCGGGCGAATTCGATGGCCTCGCCGAGTGGGACATCGCTCTGGATCTCGAAGTGCTCGGTGGCAATTTGCCAGGGGTTCTTCCAGTTGGACCGGAGCCGGTCGGCTTCCTGTGCGGGCAGCCAGCGAACCTGCTTCCGACCGCGGACAGAGTAAGCGGGTAGCTCGCCCCGGTCGAGGTGCTGAACCCACTCAGCCGGAACCCAGCCGAAGATCGGATGATTGACGTTGCCTTCCTTGAGCTGGCGGACAGCGAACGGCCGCGCCCAGCCGCCCTCGTAAGGTACGTAGCCCATAAGCCTGCGCGTTTCGGGATGGTCCGGCTGCCGCTGGAGGACTTCGCGAAGATAGACTGCGGCATGTGCATAAACCGGCGGTCGGGCCGTGGCAGCCCGCTTTGCCAGGTCAAACAGCTCGGACGCCGCCCCGAAGCGAATCTGCTGGAGCTCCGCGAGCCACGTCTGGGCTGCCCCTTTCCCTGTCGGCTTCCCGGTCCCGCTGCTCACACTGGCCAGCCCTCTACCCTGGGGAGGAACGACCTCGGGCAAAGGCGTCACCCGGCTGGCACCATCGCGCGGCTTGGTGCGTGGAAGCAGGCGGCGCACCTCCGACCGAGCCTGGACCATCCCGTCGCCGGTCAGAGAAACGGCCAGACTTTCCAGGGCTTTCGCCTCCCGCTCCTCGATCGCGCGTCTGGTTTCTTGCAACTCAACCGAAACAGGCGGGCCGGTCTCCGGAGGCGGGACCTGAAGCACGAGCGAGAGGCCGATCGTCCAGGCGATGGGAAGCATTGTGATCATTCCGTCTTCACGTTCCAGGCCGAACCCAAGGGAGGGCCGACCACGTTCCCGACGCTCCTGGCTGCAAGGCTATTCGCTGCCTTACAACACTCCCGCCATTCCTTTTGGCTCTCGCGAAAGCGGGTGCTCTGGGTTGATCTGGACGGGTGCGGCGATCCGTAGCACAATGCCGGTCGCGATCGGCAATTCCCTGCTCGACTGCGATTCCCGGGGGAAACGAAAGGATTGGGTGGATCATGGTGCTGTCGCGTCCCCGCATCCCCAACGTGGCTCTCCTGGTCGTGGGATTGCTTCTGGGTTGGGGTCTTGCGAACATCCGGCCCGCCCAGATCCAGGCCGGCGGCGGAGACCGTTCCGGGGATTCCATCGTCGCCACGGGTCCTGTCCTGATCCGCTATGATGAAGGAAGCAAGGTTCAAATTCCACTCGAGGCCATTTATCTTCTTGATTATAAGTCGGGCCGACTTCTGGGAACGGTTCCCTCACTCCATGGAACGGTTGGAACCTCTCGCTACTTTGGGGCGTTCGCCGAGCGAGATCTGGTCGCCGACTTCAAGGTCGATCTGGATAACGGACCGCGGCCGCATTTCCTGATGACCACCGGCGCGCTGGGCAGCTACAGTGCGGGTTGGGCGCCTCTCTATGTTTTCGAGACGACGACCAGCCAGCTCGTGATTTATCGCATCCTTCAACAGACGGTCGGGACGACGGCCAGCACTCGGCTTGAACTGGTCGAGAAGCGCTCACTGGCCAAAGACGAGGGGCCCGCTCAGACCGGCCGGTAAGACCGGCCACCGCTGGATTCCGGCACAGCCGGACGACAATCAGCAATTCAAGCCGGCAACCACGAGGTGTACCCTTTAGAATGCGGGCAAGCCGGATCGTGAAGATCCCTTTGTGCCGGGACGGCCCCCCTGCCCGCCCGCGGTCGCAGCGCTGGATCCGGAGCCTCCGCTGGATGCGGCGTCAGCGCTGCCGGATTCCTCGGTCAGTATCGGGGCCTGGCCATAGGGACGAGCCGCCTGGTGGTTCAGCAGCCAGGTCGCCCGTGGGTCAAAGACGCGCACCGGAACCCGCTGGTTGCCGCTGCGCCCATATTCACCATAAGGATCACGCGTGCCCGATCCATAGCGGGCGAAGATCATGCCGGTGGTGTACTGGAAGAAGCCAAGCCACTGGTGATCGAGACCCATGCCGAATGGCGGTTTGTACTTGTAGTCGATGGCCCCAAAGATCTTCTTGTGCACCGGTGCGGTGTGAAATGCCAGAACCAGGATCGACATGGTGACCAGCGACGTGGCCAGGGCGAAGAAGACCCGGCCGGCGTGGTAGATCGGGACGGGAAATCGCACCATCGCCGGCGCCAGGGTTTCGGTGGTCATGCGCAAAAGCATCACGGAAACGCAGAAGATCGACAGTAGGGAAAGCGTGTCGGAAAATCCCCAGCCGATGCCGGTGCTGTCAATCAGCTTGGCCAGCGGCTCATAAAAGTTGAACGCGATCAAGCCGCCGAAGACGACGTTGAAGAACATCAGCGCAGCGCCCCAAAGACCCTCGCTGGACAGGGCGTAGGTCAACAGCAGGATCAGAAAGGCCATGACCAGGTCGATGACAATTTTTGGTACGGACATGGATCTACTCTCGTGGTTTGGATAGAGATGTCGCCGCCGCGGATCACCGCTCTTCGACCCGTCCGGCCTCGTCCCGCGACCCGGATCCTTGTGTCAGGTTCCCGCACCCTCACTTTACAACGCGAAGCAATTCCTCGATCGACGTCCGACCCTGGATGACCTGGCGAAGACCGTCTTCCTGAAGAGAGATCATCCCGTGCTTGCGAGCCTCGGCCTTGATCTTGTTGATCGATGGATTCTCCCGCAGCATCTCCCGCAGAGGCTCGGAAATGACCAGCAGCTCATAGATACCGGTGCGGCCAAAGTATCCGGTCCCGCCGCACTGCTGGCAAACCTGCTCCGGATTCTCGGGCCGGCGGTAGAAGACATCGACCTTTTCCACCGGCAGGTTGGCCTTCCTGAGAAACTCGGGCTTGGGCTTGTAAGGCTGCTTGCAGGCCTCGCAGAGCACGCGGACCAGGCGCTGGCCCAGCACGGCGGTCAGCGCGGAGGCGATCATGAACGGTTCCACCCCGAGGTCCAGAAGCCGGAACAGAGAGGTCACCGCGTCATTGGAGTGAACCGTGGAGAAGACCATGTGACCGGTGTTGGCGGCCTGGCAGGCGATCGTCGCGGTCTCCTGGTCGCGGATCTCACCGATCATGATCACGTCGGGGTCCTGTCGCAGAATGGACCGCAAGGCGGTGGCGAAGGTCTGTCCGGCCTTGGTGTTGACCTCCATCTGCGTGAGGTTGTCCATGTGGTATTCGATCGGGTCCTCGACCGTGATGACGTTTCTCTGGTAGCGATCGATCTCGCGGAGGGAGGCATAGAGTGTGGTCGATTTTCCCGACCCGGTGGGGCCGCAGCAAAGGAACATGCCATGGGGCTGGGTCACCAGGCTGCGCACCTGCTCGACGATCTTGGGACGCATCCCCAGGTCTTGGAGCTTGCTGACCGCCGCGCCCGAGTTGTCGAGGATTCGCATCACCAGTTTCTCGCCGGCCTTCGAGCCCGAGGTGGCAACGCGGAAGTCGATCTCTCGGGCCTGGAGCCTGGCGGCGAAAGAGCCGTCCTGGGGCTTGCGCTTCTCCGAGATGTCCATTGCCGAGAGCACCTTGAAGACGTTGATCACCGCATCACCGGTGGGCCGGTCGAACGGCTCGGCGGCGTGCAGGATGCCGTCGATCCGGTACCGCACCGAGAGCTGTTCGGTGGTCGGCTCGAGGTGGATGTCGGTGGCGCGGCGCAGGACCGCGTCATACACCAGCTCCTTCGCGGCCATGAACGACCGGGATTCCTCGGCCTGATGCACCCGGCTGGGGTCCTCCTTGGCCGTGCCGGCGCTCTTGCCGACGAACGTGATCGGCGGCCCGGCTCGGTCCTCCATGGTCACGTCCCTGTTGAACATAAGCCTGATGCCCAGCTTCAGCAAGAGGCCGTTGGCGACCTCGCCCAGGTGATAAGGTGTGAGCACCTTCTGGTCGTCGGGAACCGTTTGATTGCGAACGTACGAATACACCAAGATCGGCACGAAGTACGCCAGTAAGAGCAGGGCCAGGCTCAGAGGGTAAATCGGGATCGCAAAGATCAGGATCAGCCCGAGCACTCCCGAGAAAAAGACCACGCTGTTCCAGAGCGCGAACTTGACATTGTTCAGCTCCTTGGTGTCGTGCTCGACCCAGTCGGTGGTCCACGTCCAGAGCAGGTAGATCACGACCACGGGGATGAGCTTGCAGAGATTCAGATAGAGACCCGGGCCCCGCAAGACGTTGGGCGACTGGGCCAGAACCGGGGCGAGGAGCTCTGCGGCGTCGGCCCCGGCGACAGCGCCGAGAATCGTCAGGAGGACCGTCGCGAGCACCAGGAGCGGGCGAATCATTAGCGGACCTTTCTTGGGAGCATCACCTCGAGCTCAGGCAAAGTGGCGGCAGGAACGACAGCCGGGCCGTAACAGCAACCCCGCGACGGCCGCGATGTCGTGCGGCCCAGCGCTCCGCGCCGCTCGAAACGATCGGATCGGATCGGGGCGGGGCGGGGCGGGGCGGGGCGGCTCGACGACCCTCCGCAAACGCGCCCTTCGAGCTGCCGGCGCCCTTCGACCGGACCTGATCTTGGCGAGCCTTGACTCTTACAGAATACCAGGTTGAGCGATGGTAATCCCCTTGAGAGCCATTTTCAAAGCCTCGGGGCTGGGAGCGACCTCGAAGGCCGTCGCGCGCTCGATTTTCTCGGCAATCACAAGCTGCCGCAAGCTCTCGGTGAAGTCCATCATGCCTTCTTCCCTGCCGATCCGGATGGCGTCGCCGAGCTTGGCGTCCTCCTCGTTGAGAATCAGCTTCTTGACCGTGGGATTGTTCCGCATGATCTCGTTGGTCGGAACACGGGTCGTCCCCTTGGCGGCCAGTTCTTTCGTGGTCGGCAAGAGCTTCTGGGCGATGATCGCCTTGAGGTTGAACCCCAGCGACTGCCGCAGTGATGAGTGCATTTCACGAGGGAACAAGTCCAGCAGCCGGCCGATCGTCGAAGGGGCGGTCCCCGCGTGGATCGTGCCGAACACAAGGTGCCCCGTCTCGGCCGCGTGCAGGGCCGCGCTGAAGGTCTCGCGGTCGCGCATCTCGCCCACCAGGATGACGTCCGGGTCTTGCCGCACGGCGTGCTTGAGAGCCACGTCCCAGTCGATCACGTCGATGCCGACCTCGCGCTGGTTGATAATCGACTTGTCATCCTTGAACGTGTATTCGATCGGGTCCTCGATGGTGACGATGTGCAGCCGCTCGCGCTCGTTCATGTATTGGAGCATCGAGGCGATCGTCGTGCTCTTGCCTGATCCGGTCACACCCGCGAGGATGATGATTCCCTGATCGTACTGGGTGATCTCGGCCAGGACGGCCGGGAGATGGAGATCCTCGAAGCTGGGAATCTGGTTATTGACCCGCCGCGCCACCAGGCTGAGCCGGCCGCGCTGCTTGAACAGGTTGACGCGAAAGCGGGTCTCCAGCTCGCCGTCAAGGACGATATGGGCGAAGTCGACGCCCCCTTCCTCGTCGAGGATTCCCCGCTGCCGCGGCGTGAGCAGCGGATACATCAGCCGCTCCATGTCGGCGTTGCTCAGCGGCGGAAGCTGCATTTGCCGCAAGACGCCGGCCAGCCGCAGCGAGGGAGCGAATCCGACCTTGAGGTGCAGGTCCGACCCCTTGTATTTCATCACCATCCGGAACAGCTTGTTCGCCTCAGGCTCATTGGTAATGCTCTCCACCGAAGTTTCCACAGCGGTCGACATGGCTCGCACTCCTCGGGATGCCAAGGCGGAATGAACGACGATGATTCCGGGCTGCAGCCTGATTCTCGATCGGCCGGCAACGTCCCTTGCGGCCGGCTTGTGAAATCATCACTCCCGCCTGGCCTCGACTGCGGGAATCTCGGCCGGTGGCGCGTAGGCGCGCTCGCTCGGTAGGACCAGCCGCACCGGCACGCCGTGCAGCGCCAGGTATTCCTTGGCTGCCGCGATTGAGTACTCGCGATAGTGGAAGATACTGGCGGCCAGGGCCGCGCTTGCCCCCGCCTCGGCCAGCGCCGCCCGCAAGTGCTCGGGATTCCCGGCCCCGCCCGAGGCGACCACCGGGATCTCCACGGCCTCGACCACCGCGCGCGTCATTTCCAGATCGTAGCCGTTTTTCGTGCCGTCGGCGTCCATGCTGGTCAGGACGATCTCGCCGGCCCCCAACCGCTGGACCTCGCGTGCCCAGGCCACGGCCTCCAACCCCGTCGGAACTCGGCCGCCGTTAATGTGAACTTCCCAGACCTCGCGACCGTCACGCAGGACCCGCTTGGGATCGATGTTGACCACGATGCACTGGCTGCCGAACTTGCGCGCGGCCCGGTGAACCAGGTCGGGGTCGCGCACGGCGGCCGAGTTGATCGAGACTTTGTCGGCGCCCGCCTTCAAGAGAGCCCGGATATCGTCCAGGCTGCGGATCCCCCCGCCCACGGTCAACGGCATGAAGCAGACCTCGGCCGTCCGCCGGACCACATCCCAGAGGATCTCGCGCTCTTCGTGGCTGGCCGTGATGTCGAGAAAAACCAGCTCATCGGCTCCCTCGGCGTCATACCGCGAAGCGACCTCCACCGGATCGCCGGCGTCACGGAGGTTGAGGAAGTTCGTTCCCTTGACCACCCGGCCATGGTTGACATCAAGGCAAGGGATGATCCGCTTGGCCAGCATGCACAATCCCATCGCGGCACGCCCGCCGGCAACACGCCGCCCGGCGCGCTCGAATTCGTGTCCGTAACCGAAGGTTACGCTCCGATCCTCGAAAGGACTCCAAATGTATTCTATGAAACCCGGGAGATTGATCCTAGAGGCTGATGAAAGATATCGTTTGGAGATCCTGGCTGCCTGCCAGGGCAACTTGCTAAAATCTGAAATTGTCCAGAAGTCGGGGACATGTTCCTCGGTTTGCTTGAAACGAGCAAGAACCCGGCGATCGACGTGAGATCCACGATGACAAGCTTCACCATCGAACTTCCCGAAGAGCAGGTTCGCCGCTTACGTGACCTGGCTCACAAACTGGGAACGACACCCGAGGATGTGCTTTGCGCCGGAGTCCACGAGTGGCTGACCAGCCCCGCGACAGACTTCGCGCATGCTGCCTCTTATGTGCTCAAGAAGAATGCCGAACTCTATCGGCGGCTGTCGTGAGCCCATGCGCCACCTCACGGTTGATGAGATCCTGGAATTGCATCGCCTGGTCTTCCTTCAGTCCGGTGGCGCAATCGGAATCCGCGACTTAGGTGCACTTGACTCGGCCGTTGCACAGACTCGTGTCGCGTTCGGAGGGACAGACCTTTACCCAACGATCGTCGAGAAAGCAGCAGCTCTGGGATACTCCCTTGTCATGAATCATCCGTTCGTGGACGGAAACAAGCGAGTGGGCCACGCGGCTATGGAAACATTCTTGGTCCTCAATGGCTACGAAATCCGCGCCGACGTCGATGAGCAAGAGAAGACGATCTTGAGACTGGCCGCAGATACCCTTTCGCGGGACGAATTCGTAGGTTGGCTAGGCGCGCACGTGATCGCATCCAGTTTGCCCCCGACCGTTTGAGCCATGTGTTCCGTTGCGAGGACGATTATCCTGGCGCATCTAACCAGTAGTTTCCACGAAAAACTGTACAATCGCGACTCGGCGCATACCGCCCAGGTCGCTCCGGCGGCCCTGCCTCGCCACTGAGCCTTTCTGGCTGCTGCACCGGTCGCGGGAGCATCTCTCGATGCC
>JBAUOX010000098.1:0-1788 GCA_049579985.1 Isosphaeraceae bacterium
GAGACGACGTGGCTTCAGGCGCTAGCGGCGATGGCGCGGCGGAGCAACAAACCCGGCCCTATCGGCCAGAAAGTCGCAACGTTGTTCGGCGGGGTGCTGCGCGATGCGGCGACGGGGGATCATCTCCGGATCGCCTGGCACACTGGAGGGGTAGGCAAACACCGACGCAAGCGCCGCGTGCTGGTGAGTGCAAAGTCCATGGAAGGGGCAATCCCGGGTGTCAGTTTCCCCCACGAAGTTTTCGAGCAAGCTGTGCTTACGTTGCTCAAGGAAGTCAACCCCGCGGATGTTCTGGGCAAAGAGCCGGAGAGCGAAAGCGCGAGCGTGGCGGCGGAGCTGGCGGCCAAGGAACAACGAATCCGCCAGATCGAGGCCGAGTTGACCGGAGACGCCGGCGATGTTCCGTCGCTCGTTCGGGTGATACGGTCACTGTCCGGGGAGTGCGACGCCCTGCGCAAGCGGCTGGTGAGTCTTCGCCAAAAGGAGAGCAATCCCCAGGGTCTTGCATGGGCGGAAACGCTCTCACTTCTGGACGTGGCCAAAGACGAACCATCCAGACTCCGATTGCGAGACTTGCTCAGAACCATCATCGAGGAAATCCGCGTGCTGATCGTCCCGCGCGCCAGCCATCGGCTTGCCGCCGTGCAGGTTTACTTTGTTGGCGATGGCAGACGCGATTACTTGATTCACCATCAGGCGCCGGGGAACGGGCGGGCGGGTGGCTGGGAGGCTTGCTCGCTCCCTCCCGGCGCCGCTCCCGATGGCTTGGACTTGCGGCGCCAGGCCGACGTTGCGGACCTGGCCAAGATGCTGGGCTCTATCGATGTGGACCTACTCGTCAAGGCCATGCGGGAAGAGTAGCACGCGGAAAATCGTAACAACGCGACCATCCCTCCATCGGTAAGCGCGAGCGATATCGTTGACGGCTTGAAACCGTTCATTCGATTCGGCGAACTCTATGAATTGCGAATCCTGGATTGTGTGGACAACCCGCAGTATCCGCCGTTCACGATGTTCGGCTATTTCGACTCCAAGCACCTCGATGACATGGCCAAGGCTGCGCTGCGGTGGACGCCCAAGGCCGCGGGTGTCTACGTGACGATGAACCCGGTCAATCCCGACCTGTTGGCACGCGCCGCAAATCGAGTCATCAGGGCCGGCAGGGACACCAAGTCAACGTCTGACGGCGACATCGTGGCCCGGAGACGGTTGACCATCGACTTCGACCCGGATCGGCCGGCGGGAATCTCCGCGACCGACGAAGAGAAGGTGTTCGCCTCCCAGGTAGCTTGGATGGTCAGATCAGATCTTCACGTTCTTGGCTGGCCAGAACCGATCGAAGCCGATTCCGGCAACGGCTATCACCTGAACTATGCCGTGGACTTGCCCGCGGACGATGGCGGGCTTGTGGAGCGGTTCCTGCAAGCCCTGTCGGCCAAGTACACCACGCCCACGGTCAAGGTGGACACGTCCCTATTCAATCCAAGCAGGATCATCAAGCTGTATGGGACATGGTCCAGGAAGGGCGACCCGGTCCCGACCCGGCCGCACCGGCTGGCGATGATCACCTCGAGGCCGCCGTTCCTGACGACCGTCGATCGAGCCCAGATCGAAACTTTCGTCAGGGAGAACCCGCCGCCGGAACCAGAGCCGAAAACGGTGCCCGTGACGGCTGGCGGGCAGACACCAAATGGCGATCTTCGGCCTGGTGATGACTTTGAGAACCGAGCGGACTGGATGGCCGATATCCTCGGTCCGGCCGGATGGACGGCCGACAAAGAACCAAGC
>JBAUOX010000099.1:0-4812 GCA_049579985.1 Isosphaeraceae bacterium
TCCTAGTCGTAATCTTCCTCCTAATCTTACTCATCTTTGGAGACTTCTCGTGGCCATTCTGCTGTCGGTCCTGTTTACCCTTCAATCGAAGGTTGACGGGACACTAGCGGTTCTCGACAGGAGTCCCTGACTTTCCCTCGAGGAGAACCCCGAAGGTGTGGGTAGAGCAAGCGATTTTCACCTCACTGCCGCGCCACGGTCGAGGCGGCTACCACCTGGTCTCGCGCTCCAAGGGAGTGAGCGGACAGGAGGCCCAGGCAATCTCGCGATGGTCGCCGTCCCACGGGTCGCTGCTTCAGGACCAGAGCAACCGTGTCAGCGTCAACTTCTTTTCGCTGCCCGGCGGCCGGTTTGCCCTGTCGCGCAGTTGTGAGGGCCCGCCCGAATACAGCGGTCGTGGCGGCCGGCAGCTCTACACGCACATCCTGATCATCGACTCCAAGAACCTCGAGGCCGTCGCCGGGCAGCCGTTCGTCATCTACGGCAATGCCCTGGCACTCGGACACCTCTTCTATCAGATCAACCCTGCCGAGCTGCTCGTGCCCATCGAGCTGCCCGGCTTCCACCCCGCCCTCAACCCAGCGGCCTGGCTCGATCGTGCCAGGAAGCTTGGCCTTCCTCCTCTGGAACCGCTGCGCGACCGCCTGCTGGCTGGCCGGCCGGTGCGGTTCTCGTTCGCCGGCGATCGCGCCGTTCTGGCCGAGTGCCTGATCGGCTCGCTCGGCTCCGGTGCAGTCCACAAGATCAGCTTCGCCACCAGCCTGCAACCCTCATCCGACCGCCCATTTGTCCTGTCGCTCGTGGACAATCGCAAGCAGAGACTCTGATCGATTCCAGGTCCGAGTGCCTTCGTCCGCCGTGATCCGAGCACTTCCCTTGGCACAAATCTCGCGTGATTGGCCATGCGTCGAGTAGAATTGTGGATGGCGACGGCGTGGATTGAACGCTCCTCTATTCTTGCCTCGTCAGTCCCCTTGGTAGCAGCATGTATCGCATTGAACTTACGCCGGAAGCTCTGGAGGACCTTGCTTCTCTGCGGAATTTTGACTTGCGACGCGTCGTCGACGAGATCGAGGTTCAACTGAAAGATGAGCCGACGCGCGAAACGAGAAAACGAAAACGCCTCCGCCCGAACCAACTCGCCGAATGGGAGCTTCGAGTCGAAAGCTTTCGTGTCTTCTATGATGTCTTTCTCGAGGATTCCGTGGTCAAGGTTGTGGCTGTAGGCAGCAAGGTTGGCAACAACCTCTTCATTCATGGTGAAAAGTACGATCTATGAAGACAATCGAACTGACTAATGCCTCACCTGACATCGCGAATCTGCTCGATCAGGCTCGAGTCGACGACATCGTTGTCCGGATGGCGGATGGCAGCGAATTTCTTCTTGTGGCCGTCGACGATTTTGACCGCGAGATCGCTCGGACTCGTGCAAATCCCAGGCTGATGGCCCTGCTCGAGTCTCGCGCCAAACAGACCACAACCGTATCCTTGGAGGAAGCGAAGCGACGACTGGGACTGTAGGATTGACCTGGCATGCTGCAAAGTTGGTCTTGACCGCCCTCTGATCCCGGCTGCTTTCGGTGCGAATTTGTTTTGTTCGGCGAGGGTCTCCTGACCACTGCGGTGAACATCTTCGGGGCTTAGTGAAATCCCTTGAAAAATCGGGGATTTCGGGGTCAGGGGGCTGGTCGACGAATTCCATCGGGGACCCTCGTATCAGGAGTGCCCCCCCGACAAACCCTGGAAAAGCCGCCATAAACCTCCATGCCTCTATGAAGTTACGCCGCTGAAGATGTTCCCGCAGTGCGTTCTGGGGGACCACGCAGAGCACCTCGCCGCTGGCGTGCAACGAGTTGATGGATGTGTCCACCGTGGCGAAGGCCGGGTCCGTGGTGCCGGCGTACCGAAGTAGGATGTTGGTGTCGAGGAGGATCAAAGTTGGGCGTCTTCCCGCTCGCGATAGAGGGTTTCCCGGCTGTCGTCGAGAACGAACCCCGGGGGGTATCGACCGGCCCGGCTCTCAGCGTCCCGCTTCCAGGCATTGAGCTCGGCGTGCCATGCATCGCCAGTCAGCGGGAGCGGCGGCTCCGGTGTAGAAGTGCCGGTCTCAGCAAGCCGGTCAAGAGCCGGCTGGACAAGGTCGTCAACGGAGATGTTGAGGGCGGCCGCTCTTGCGGCCAGACGCCGAAAGGTGTCTTCCGTAACGGTGAGGTGGGGCATGGTGCCCTCCATCAAAGGTGCCTCTGGTCATGTTACCACGTTCAGAGGGGATTGTCCATTTGGACATCCCGAGCGAAGCAGAAACGAGGACGCAACTAGTTACTGATTCTAGCTGCGTCCCTGTTTCTGCGCCCGGCTCAGGTGCCGTGGGGCTCGGAAGTGGGCGGGAGTGCTGCGGCGCCACCGGCCAGCAGATCCTAGCGGAGGCGCTGGAGGACCTGCAGGTAGAGCACTTGGTTCTGTTCCTTCAGATCGCGGAGCGCGACGATGAGCTGATCGATCGCCTCCTTCGTCACAGGCTGATGCTTGCGCTTGTGGGCCTCGATATCGTGGGCCATGCAGGTGAAGTCCTTTACCGCCTGCTGCTCGTCCGACTCCCAATTCGTGTAGGCCAGGTGGTTCAAGACGGCCTGGAGTGCCTCCATGATCCGGCCGAGTTGCCTACCGTAGCTACCGACCTCGCGGATGATACTCTTTTCCAGGTCACTGTCGCCGGACGACATGTTTTCGATGTTGATGAAGCCGATCTGGCTCATCGCCCCGCTCAACCACGAGGTGACGGGGTTGTAGCTGCCGATGGTGTCCAGGGCGAACATGCCCGGGGGCGGCCACGCCCAAGTCGTGGAACTGGAATGGTCGGCCATGGGAGAGACTCCCGCTGCAGGAAAGATCTGGGCATCCTCCCATTACCCGAATTTCCCAGATCGATACTGTCTGAGTGATCTCGTGCTTTCAAAGGGAATTCAGGATACGTCAATCCGACGAGATTGGCAAGAAGTTTCCTTGGTCCTGTCCTTTCCGCGATTTCCTGCCCATAGGCCCCTGAGCGGAGGTGGGTATAGTAGTTCCGGGGACACTATATAATTCGGAGTTAGGGTCCGGAACGAGAAAAAGGAACGCAGCTAGTTACTGATTCTAGCTGCGTCCCTGTTTCTGCGCCCGTCCCTGTTTCTGCGCCCGAGGTCGTGCTCAACGAACAATCTCTGCCGGTAGCTTATTCCTATCGCGGCTATGAGTGAGACGTCGTCGAATTGCTGGCAGTTCAGCGTCATCAACGAGGCCAGTTGTTGCGAGTACTCGGTTGACAAACCGTCGAGACCTCCTGGATGGCGGCTTGAAAGTCTTGGAAAGTCGGATGGTGGCGATCGTAAAGGACGCGACGCTTCGTAACCTTGTAGGCCGCCTGAATTCCGCGTTTCTCGGACTTTTTCTAGACCAGTTGCGACCCCAGATTCTCAGGCTATGGATGCCTAACTCCATGCGCTGCCAACACTTCCTGTCCTCGCTCGGGGCGTTTGTGGCTGCTTGAACTCCGCGTTTCTCGGACTTTTCTAGACTTTTTGCGGTCCCAGCTTCTCAGGCCATGGATACCCAGCTCGGCGCGCGGCATCGACGGCGGACCCCCGACGATCGTGAGGCGCGGAGCGTGAGTCGCGGAGCGTTGTCTCCATTTCTTCGGCTTCACTGGCCATCGGTCACTGCCCACTGGCCACTGTTCTCTCGCCACTCGCCACCTAGCTGCTTGCGCTGCGATACGACCGCAGCGCGTACTGGAAGAATCGGCGGCTGAGCCAGAGCAGGACCACGGCGGCAACGATGGTCAGAACGACCATGTAGGGGTCGAGCACCCGGACCATCACGTTGGACGGGACGTTGCAAACCACCAGGATCGGCACGATGTAGGTGAAGAAGTTGCCCAGCGGCTCGGCCCAGCGACCGGAGAAGATCTCCTTGGGGTATCGCGCCAGGCTCGAGAACATCCACCACATCTCCATCAGGCTCTGGTTCCGTACCATCCAGACCGTGAACGTGGTCAGGATCAGCATGAAGCTGTACGCGATCGCCGTGCCGCAGGCCATCGTGACGAAGAACGTCACGACGCGCACCAGGTCGAACTCCCAGCCTTTCTGCACCAGCGCGATGACCATCAGCGCGGCACCCATCAAGACATTCGGGGCCGTGCCCCAGTCGATCCTCCGCAGCGAGACCAGGAACTGCTCGTCGATCGGCCGTAGCAGCAGGAAATCCAAATCGCCGGTGCGCACCAGCTCGGCAAACTCGTTGCAGTTCTCGAAGAAAAGCGTCTCGACCACGCCATTGAGCGCGAAGTAGCAGCCGACAAAGAAGAAGTAGTCCGGCTCGGACCAGCCCGCCACGTTGCTTGTCCGGGCGAAGACGGTGCGGTAGAAGGCGATCATGATGCCCAGCCAGAGGACCTCGACCGACACCTTGACCAGGAAGTTGCCCCGGAACGCCAGCTCGCGGTTGAGCGTGTAGCGAGCCAGGTGGCCCAGCAGCCTGAGATACTTGGCGACGGTCGCAAGCACCAGCTTACCCTCCATAGGCGCTGTAGCGTTTCAGCCCCAGCCGGTACAGCCCGCGGCAGAGGACCACGAAGACGACGGCCCAGGTCAGCTCGAGCAGCAGGTGCAGGACGAGCTCCCAGCCCGTGATCTTGCGCAGGAAGACCACGGCCGGGAAGTAAGCCATGTACTGGAACGGCAAGGCCTTGAGGATTGTCGACCAGGGCTGGGGAAGCAGGTCCAGGGGAAGCATGTGGCCCGAGATGAAGAAATTGAGCGTCATCACGAT
>JBAUOX010000100.1:0-18263 GCA_049579985.1 Isosphaeraceae bacterium
TGATGTTGACCACCCAGGTGACACGGTAGCCGAGATAGACTAGATAGCGCTTGATCGTATCAAAGATCACCGGCCCGACCATGTGGCCGATGTGGCTTTTCGAGTAGACCGTCGGCCCGCAGACGTACATGCCGACCTTGCCGGCGGCGACCGTGTGGAAGGGCTCCTTGGACTGACTCAGCGTGTTATAGACTCGCAAAGGCATGGATATTCATCGATAAAGTTTTGATGGTAGATCCGTCTTGCCGGCGTGGTCTTCAACCCCCTTGCCGGCCATCCGTGAGACCCGTGCCGCCGCGTCGGGCCGGCAGCAATGACTAATAGTCAGATCGGCTCGCGCCCGTCGAGGTTCATTTCGTGGGATCGAGCCGGTCAACCCAACCCACCTCGCCCTGTCGGATAAGCACGACGGCATGACAGGAGATGGCCTCGCCACGTCCCACCGGCCCGACGTGCTCTCCGGTCTTGGCCTTGACGTTGACCGACGGCTCGAGGAGCCGGAGCAACCGGGCCAGGTTGGCCCGCATGGCCGCCTTGTGCGGTCCAAGCTTCGGTTCCTGGGCGTGGACGATCACGTCGCAGTTGACCACAATCCAGCCCGTCAGCGAGAGCCGATCAACGACCTCGGCCAGGAGCCTGGTACTGTCGAGCCCGCGCCATTTCGGGTCGGTATCCGGATAGTGCTCGCCGATGTCTCCCAGTCCTGCCGCGCCGAGCAAGGCATCGGCGACGGCATGGCAGACGACATCGGCGTCGGAATGCCCCGCCAGACCCCGCGGGTGATCAATCCTCACACCCGCCAGGATCAACGGCCGCCCCTCCACCAGTCGATGCGTGTCGTGCCCGATCCCCACTCGCAAGGCGATCATCTCCCGCCGGAAGGGCGTCAGCCAGGCCACTGGCCACTCGCCTCCAAGTGCCCCACACGTTGCACTTCGCCGACGAGCGACCGTTCCCCGCAAGGGACCAGGCCCGCGCCTTCTGCGCGCAAATAGTAACGTCTCTGCCCGTTTCTGGCTATCCCTGGCCGCAACTCTCGTGGTTGTTCCCTTTTTTCCCGGGGGAAACAGGAATTTGGGAAGAATTGTCTCAAGAACTATACTTTCATACACAAACCCAGCGATGCAATCAATTTTGGGACAAAGGCCATAAGTTCATGCGTTGACCATACTTATGGATAAGTGCGGAAACAGTGGTTGCCGTTGGCATTCATCGTGCGTATTCATTTTCTCGAGTTCGCGGTCCAAGCAAGGACGCCCCGGAAAACGGAAGTTGAGGCGTTGAAAGCGCGGCTGCGAAGGAATCGGACGAATTGACAAGATGTTCTGCCCCTGAGCAAGGAGGATAAAATGCTAGTACTGAGCCGCAAGGTGAATGAGAAGGTCGTGATCGACGGCGGCATCGTGGTCACGGTGGTCAAAATCGAGGGCGGCCAGGTTCGCCTGGGCATCGAGGCACCCGGGCACATCAAGGTCTTCCGGCAGGAGATTCTGGGAAAGGCGGGGCGGACGCTAAACCACGATCCGCTGGTTGCGGCCGGCGTCTAGAGTAAGAATTTGGCCCCTCGAGCGGTCTCGACCCCGTGCGCCAACCGGGCGAGCAGAGCGCATCTGCGACGGCATGCCATAGAACCGAACCATGGTGCTGCATTATCTTCTAATCGGCTTCCGGAACGTCGAGCATCAGTTCGACAAGGAAAAAAAACAATGGCACGACACGGGGCCAAGAAACCGCCCGAATCCGTAGGGTGGGTGCAACCAGCCGTTTGAAGGTGGTTTGCCTCTTGGCGTTGTCCGCTAGCAATGGTATATTTGCCGTTTCCTGCCGATTCGTGCGTGAACTGCGGATCCTCGAGCGGTATGATGACTTATCGTGCGGGGTCGGCGATGTCAACCGTTCCCGCCGTGATCGGAGGCGGCACGAGCAAGGCCGCCCGCCATGGTGCCGTCTGTGCACTTTCGGTGCGCAGTCGGTCACGGCAAACCTTTGGAAAGAGAGAACGCGACTGTGGTGAAGTTACGGGTTCGTGCTGGAGAGTCCATTCAGGAAGCGGTCCGCCGCTTCCGCAAACTATGCGAGCGAAGTGGATTACGTAAGGAAATGCGGCGGAAAGCTTACTACGAGAAGCCAAGCGAGCGACGCCGTCGAGAGGAACTGAAGCGATTGCGTAAGGCTCGCCAGCACCAGATTTCCCGGGTCTAACTGCCTTCGCGTTCCAGACTGGCTGGATCCATCATTTCCGGATCTCGATGGTTGCCTTTGAAAGTCCCGCTCAGCGGGGCTGGTCTTCCTTTGGGCCGCAGGGGATTTCCTTCCGGATCAGCAATATCGAGGCTTTAGCCCCAATACCGTTGAATTAACCGTAAGGTCATGGCAAGCAGTTGGTTATTTCGCCCTCTCCCCTTGCGGGAGAGGGGTCGCACCAGTCAGCTCGACCCTTCGGACAAGGCGCTTGGTCGTGCCCAGCCCCCCTCACCCCAACCCTCTCCCGCGCGGGGAGAGGGAGCCCGAAGTTCCTTCAGCCAAGGGTGTTATTGCTAATTCAACGGTATTGGCTTTAGCCCGCGGAACCCACGCCACCGGGCCCCCAGCAGGGGTGGGCAGGGGAGGAGCGCCGAGATTCGGGCTTCAGCCCGTCGCGTTAAGCCACCGAAGCGGCGTAAGTAAACAAGTGATGATTATTGTGAACAACGCGTGCAACGGGTCCGATCCGGGGTACAATCGAACCATGCGGCCAAGGGCACTCCTTCGGGAGCAACAGTGTTGCGGTCGCTGGGAACTCGCCGTGAGGCGCTTCGCACAGCCCCCCGAAAGGGATGGGACCGAGCCGAGGGGGAAACCCCCTGGCAGGGCGTCCGTAACGGCGCCTAAGCATGCGGGCCAACTTGGCCCTGCGTGAACCTGAAAAGGAAAGCTACCGGGTTTCAACCCGCGTAGTTCGTTACACGCGAACATCCTCCACGCTTGCCCAATTGCGGGGATAGCGTCGCCGGATGGGCTCAACCTCGATCGCCACGAAATCCTCGACCTGGCGTGACGACCGTCCCACGAACTGGCTCGGGGCCATCACCTTGTCGAAATCCAAGGGTGGGAACGCGGGATCGTCGCGCAGGCGGTCGATCAGGTCGTTGTCGCCGGCTCCTGCCTTGAGCCGTTCGGCAGCCGTCAGGGCGTGCACGCGGATTCGCTCGTGGAGCGTCTGGCGATCGCCCCCGGACGATACGGCAGCCATGAGTAGGTTTTCCGTGGCCATGAACGGCAGTTGCTCGGAGACGTGCCGGGCAATCACCGCCGGATGGACGACGAGTCCGGGAACGATGTTCCCATAGAGGTTCAAAACGGCGTCGGCGGCGAGAAATGCCTGCGGCAGGATCAAGCGGCGGACCGCGCTGTCGTCCAGGGTTCGCTCGAGCCACTGGGTGGCCGACGTCTGGCTGGCCGCTGCCGGAAGGACCAGAATGAACCGGGCAAGCGAGCACAATCGCTCGGCCCGCATGGGGTTTCGTTTGTAGGCCATCGCGGAGGAGCCGATCTGCTCGGCTTCGAAGGGCTCTTCGAGCTCGCGTTCGTGGGCCAGCAGCCGGAGATCCATACCGAAGCGATGAGCACTCTCGGCCATCCCCGCCAGGGCTCCCACAACCTGGGAATCGATTTTGCGCGAATAGGTCTGGCCTGAGACCGTGCATGTCCGCTCAAAGCCGAACGCGGCGGCGACCATGCGATCGAGGGCCTCGACCCTGGCATCATCCCCGTGGAACAGGGCCAGGAAGCTGGCCTGGGTACCGGTGGTCCCCTTGACGCCCAGAAACCTGAGCTCGGAGCGTCGACGCTCGATTTCCGAGAGGTCGAGGATCAGCTCCTGGCACCAGAGCGTCGCCCGCTTGCCCACGGTCACGAGCTGGGCCGGCTGGAAGTGGGTGTATCCCAGACAGGGAAGGTCCTTCCACCTGAGGGCGAAGTTCGCGAGGTCGTCGATCGTCGCAACGAGCTGATCGCGGAGCAGGTCAAGGGCTTCTCGAATCAGGATGAGGTCGGTGTTGTCGGTCACAAAACAACTGGTCGCTCCCAGATGGATGATCGGGCGGGCCACCGGCGCTGCATCCCCCAGCGCGTGGATGTGGGCCATCACATCGTGTCGAAACCGCCGCTCGTAGGCTTCGGCGGCGGCAAAGTCGATGGTCTCCACTTGGGAGCGGAGCGCCTCGATCTGCTCGGCGCTGATGTTCAGCCCCAGCGTGCGCTGGGCCTCGGCCAGCGCGACCCAGAGTCGGCGCCATGTGGAAAACTTGACCTGGGGCGACCAGAGCCGGGCCATCCGCCGGCTGGCGTAGCGGGCGATCAGGGGATTGTCGTAAACGTCGTAATTACTCATCAGCGAGTGTTAGCAGACCTGTCCTTCAGCTTTGACATTCAGGAAGACTGAGTTCGGTTCCCAGGGTGTTGATCCGAGAAACTCCTGGGCCGTCACATTCCGCCCAGAGCGTGGGCACGGCTGACGCGAGTGATGGCGTGGTAGAAGGCGGCGGTTCGCATTGAAATTTGCTTGCGCTCGGCGAGGTCGTACATCGCGCCGAACGCGTCGACCAGGCGTTTTTCCTCTTCGCGCTGGATCTGTTCCAGAGGCCAGCGGAAGTGCTGAAGGTTCTGAACCCATTCAAAGTAGCTGACGATGACGCCGCCCGCGTTGGCCAGGATGTCGGGGACGACGGGGATGCCACGGGCATTGAACACCAGGTCGGCCTCGGGCCAGGTCGGGCTGTTGGCCGCCTCGATGATCAGCTTGGCCTGGACGGCCTGGGCCAGCTCTTTGTCGAAGACGCCGCCCAGGGCCGCGGGAATCAGGACGTCGACCGGCGACCTCAAGAGCTGGTCGTTGGTGGCGGGGGCTCCACCCTTGAACCCGACGATTTTCCGGTTCACCGCGACGTGCCGGTCCAGTTCGGCGATGTCCAGTCCCGGCGGATTCATGACGGCACCGTACGCGTCGGAGATGGCCACGATCTTGGCCCCCTGCCGCCAGAGGATGCGGGCGGTGTGACCACCCACGTTGCCGTAGCCTTGAATCGCGAAGGTCGAGCCGGCGATCGACCTCTTGAGGCGGCCCAGGGCCTCGCGGGCGATGATCGCAACCCCGTAACCCGTGGCCGCCTCGCGGCCCTCGGACCCGTGGAACTCGACCGGCTTGCCGGTGACGCAGGCCGGGTTGAACCCCTCGAACTTGCCGTATTCGTTCATGATCCAGGCCATCACCTGAGCGTCGGTTCCCATATCAGGGGCGGGTATATCCTTGAAGGGCCCGATCATGTCGTGAATCTTCTCGATGAACCTGCGGCTGAGGCGCTCCAGCTCACCGCGGGAGAGCCTCGTGGGGTCACAGTTGATGCCCCCCTTGGCACCTCCGTAAGGAAGGTCCACGAGCGCGGTTTTCCAGGTCATCAGGCTGGCCAGCGAGCGGGCTTCATCCTGATCGACCAGAGGATGATAGCGCAACCCCCCCTTGTAAGGCCCGCGCGCGTTGTCATGCTGGACCCGGTAGCCGATAAAATTACCGATCGCTCCCGAATCGAGCTCGATGACGACCTCGACCCGGACCTCGCGCTCGGGGGTGACCAGGAGGGTCCGAATGTTCTCGGTGAGGCCAAGCAGCTTGGCGGCCTGGTCAAAATAAAGGCTGGTGGCCTCGAAGGCTTGCATCGGCAGGTCAATCCAAGGATAACGGACCAATGGGAATCGGCGACGGCCGGTGACACCTGCCCCCGATCCTAACGGACCACCACCACCCTCGCAATGGTCCTGGCGGCCAGGCCCGCCGCCGGGGGAAAATCGGCGCGAAAGTGATGGCCGGGATTGATTTTGCGTGGTCGCCGGACTTGCCGTCCCCGACCGGCGGGAGGGCTGGCGCAGTCTCTCTGAGACCTTCGACGGCGCGACCAACCCGGGCCGAAATAGGAAAGAGGCAAACTCTCATGCACCCCTGGCGACTCGCGGATATCACCTACGCTCAAGTCAAGTCGGGCCCTCCCTACGAGGTTGCGGTACTGCCTCTGGGAGCGACCGAGCCGCACAACCTTCATCTCCCCTACGGTACCGACAGTTTCCAGGTGGAGACCATTGCCAGCCGCGCCTGCGCCCTGGCTGGCGAGCAGCGAGCGCGGGTGCTGTTGCTGCCGACCATTCCGTACGGCACGGAAACCAACCAGATGGGATTTCCCCTGGCCATGAACCTCAATCCGTCGACGCTCTGCCGGGTCATCACAGACCTGGTCGATTCGCTGGCGACGCACGGCATTCGCAAGGCCCTGCTGCTCAACGGCCACGGCGGCAACGACCTGAAGTGGGTCCTCCGCGAGCTGCATCGAGCCACGCCGGTCCATCTCTTTCTGTGCAACTGGTACAAGGTTGCGGCCGACGGTTACGCGTCGATCTTCGAGGCCAAGGATGACCACGCCGGCGAGATGGAGACGAGCATGGGCCTGGCCCACTTTCCCGAGCTGGTGGCACTTGAGCAGGCCGACGCCGGGTCCGTTCGACAGAGCCGGTTCTCGGCGGTCAACAAGGGATGGGTCGAGATCACCCGCCCCTGGCACATCCTGACCACCAACTCGGGGTCGGGAGATCCCCGGGCCGCCACGGCGGCCAAGGGCCAGGCTTTGACCGATCTCGTATGCGAGCGGATCGGCAGCTTCCTGGTGGAACTCGCGCGGAGCCCGCTTGACGAGGTCTTTCCTTTTTAAACAAAGCGGCGCGGAGCCTGGACCGATACGTGCAGCAGCGAGCGGAGACCGACGCCATGGCGGCTCATAGGCAGCTCACACCATTTCCTTGCGGAATTCTCATGTCAGGGAGCTTGATCGTCGCCATCCTTTGCGTTTCACTGTGCGGATGTTCCAGGCCCACTGCCCGGCGGACCGAGATTGAGGCCGTTGGAACGGGACCGGAAGCGACAGGTGGCTCGCGAAGGGCTTTGGGACCGACCACGGAAGTCAAGGAATTCACGCTGGTTGGCGAAGTGAAGAAGGTCGAGAAGGAGACCAGAGAGATAACCATCCGCCACGAGAAGATCGCCGGATTCATGGAAGCGATGACCATGCCTTTCCGCATTGACGACCAGGCGGTCCTGGACGAGATGCGGCCGGGCGACCAGATCGAGGGAAAATTACAGGTCCAGCAGGAAAACGGCCAGACCAAGGATTACCGGCTCGTTGACCTGAGAGTGGTCAAACCCGCGCTCGCCGCTCCGCTGGTGCTCGATCTTTCGGGACCGGCGCCGCAGCTTCGAACCAGGCCAAAACGCCTGCAACCCGGCGACCCGGTTGCTGATTTCGCGATGACCGGCCAGGATGGCAAAACCTTCAAGCTCTCCGACTTGCGCGGATACGTGGTGGTGCTCACGTTCATCTACACCCGCTGCCCCCTGCCCGATTTTTGCCCGTACATGGACCGCAAGCTCTCGGACCTCGCCATGTCAATCGGCGCCTTTCCCGGGCGGGCCGAGAAAATCCGGCTGCTCTCGGTCTCTTTCGACCCCGACCATGACACACCGGAGATCTTGCGCAAGCATGCCCAGATTCGAGGGGCGACCCCCCCGCTCTGGACCTTCGCGGTCGCCTCCCACGAGGAGCTGGCCAGAATCACCGGGCCGCTGGGCCTGGTCTACGGTCCCGGGAAGGATGAAATTATCCATAACCTTTGCACGGCGGTCATCGACCAGAACGGCCATCTCGTGCGGCTCGAAGTCGGAACCCAGAGAAACAAATGGTCATCTGCCGACCTCCTCAAGACCGTATACTCCTTGATTCCCGCCTTCCAGAAATGACCACGCGAGCGCTTGAAGGTCTCTCGATTAGTGTCGATCCGTCTTGTTGGAACATTCGCTGCTACAAGCCTTTGTGAATCAGACCATGGCTTGCGGCGGCCGGTCTCCGAATGGATTCGTACTGCTCGATCCAACAAATTGACGAATCTAAGCCATTAAAGATTGCAGATCGTGGTTGACATTTGTTAGAATAGCACTAAGATGTCGGCAACCACCCACGTTGAGATACGTTCGCGCAATGTCGTGAACGTGCCGTTGACGGATGACGGCTGTGCATTCCCTAATCCATGGGTAGTCACATCGATGGATTGAGTTTGCCGGCGCTGTCGTACCTCGACGAGATGCGGGCTGTGTGTGGACGTCGACAGCAGACGGGCCGTGCCCGATCCGTGGGCGTTTGCGCCGGTACGGATCAGAGCAGGCGGCGGCAAGTTTCTGACGGGTAATCAAGCAGATCGTCACGCTGAGGAGAGTAGTCCCATGCCAGCAACGAAGACCAGTCCCAAGACCGCGGTCGCAACTCGGGCGGCCAACAGCAAAGCCAAGAGCGTCAAGGCCGCCGATCAGCGGTTCCAGCAGGCCAAACGGGCGTCGATCCTGCTCAAGCACGTGAGCGACCCCACCCGGCTTCAAGTGATCTTGATCCTCTCCGAGGGTGAGCGCCATGTCGGCGCCCTGTGCGCCCAGCTCAGCCAGAGCCAGCCGGCCGTCAGCCACCACCTGGCGCTATTGCGGCACGGCAATATCATTGCCCCTCGCCGCCAGGGCAAGAACAACTTCTACAGCTTGACCGGCTCCGGCTCCGAGCTCGCGCGAGTCGTCAAGAACTTGATCGCCTGATTAGCAATTCAGATGTTCAATCGGGACCACAACGACGCGTGCGCGTCCGCATCCTGGCAGTACCCACGAAAACCCTGTTGGCACTCAAGTCCGATCGAGAAAGGGACGCATTCCGCAATCCGGAAGCCGTCCCTTTTCTTGGTCCGGGAATTCTCCCGAGCGAGCTCACCCATTTCTCGGTAACGAATCATCATGCTTTTCGTTCTTGTTCTTCATTGCCGGCGTCTCATGGCAGGATTCGTTGCCCCAGCACGGTATTGAGCCCCAGCATGCTGCGGCGGTGCCGGACCACGGTGTCGTGGTAGGCCTTCACTGTGTCGTTGTAATTCCGCTGTGCCTGGATGAAGGAGACCGCGTTGGTCTCTCCGCCCTGAAACAGTTTGAGCCTGTCATCCAGCGAGCTTCTCGAGGTCGGCAGGATCTGGGTCCGGATCCGCTCGACGATCTGCCCGCTCACCTGGTACTCTCTATCCGCCTGCTGCACTTCCGTGACGATCCGGCGCTGGATTCCTTCGAGCTCGATCTGCGATTGGGTCACATTCTGACGGGCCCGTTCGATGTTGCCCTGGTTGCGGTTGTAGACCGGCAGGGGAATCGTCATGCCCACGGCCCACGCGGGTGCGGTCTGCTTGCCGAACGGAGCGTTGTTCTGATAGGTGAAAGGCTGATACAGCAAGTAAGCGTCCTGGTAGCGATTGGCCCTTGCCAGGCGAACTCCTGACTCCGCGGTCTGCAAACCAAGCCGGTAGGCCAGCGCGTCCGGCCGGCATGAGAGGGCGATGCGCACCAGCTCGTCCAGCGGCGGCGGAGCGGGCCCCCGGTCCTGGATGCTGCCGCGGACATCGAACGACTCGGCCTGGTTCGGAGCAAGATTCAGCATCATCCCCAGGGTTCGCTTGGCCTTGCGCAGGTTCTCCTCGGCGTCGAGCACACCGACCTCGGCGACCTGCCGCTGGGTCTTGACCTCGTTGACGTCGGCCCGCGAGCCGAGATCCTTCTCGTAGAGCAACTGCGTCTTCTGTAGCAGCACTTCGAGCCCCGCGACGCTCGCCTTCGTGTAGCTCAGCGTCTGCCGGGCCGCCAGGACTTCGACAAAGGCCGTGTAAAGATTGTTGATCTCCATCCGGACCGCATCCTGGTACTGGGCCTCGGTCACCTTGAGGGCCCGCGCGGCGTAGTCGGTCCGGGCCCGCCGCTTGTGCGAAAAATCAATCGGGTGTGAAATGTTCAAGTCATACTGTGTTGGGCCGCCCGGTTTCCGGTCCGAGAACGCGCCGTAGGGCACAAGCTGGGAATCCGCGTAGACGATCGGATTGGCGCGCAGGCTGGCTGTCAAGATATCGGCGCGCGCCTGGGGGATTTCCATGAACTTGGACCGCAGGTCGTAGTTGTTCTTGATCAGAAGCTCGATGGCCTGGTCGAGCGTCAGGCCATCGGCCGGTCCCTCGCTCTCCTCCTCGGTCGGCAGAGCCAGGGTTCCGTAGAACGGCGATCGAGGGACAGGTAAAGGCTGAGGAGCAGCGATGCCCAAGCGCCGCTGAACCTGGCGAGCCTGTCCCGGGGTCGTGACGGCAGCCGGAACCCGGGGAGCCGCAGTGCCAATCCGGCCCAGCAGCAATTCGTCCCGGCCCGGCTGGGTTCCGAGAATCATTGCCCCGGCCCCGGGCATCGGTCCCAGCCGAGACTGGGTCGATCCCGGAGTGAGGCTAGCCGCACCGGAAATCTGCGTCGTCTCGACGGTCGGTGCCTGGCCCCACCCCAATTCAGGGAAGAGAAGCAACCCGAAAATGGACCAGAAGATCAGAGTTTGCCTGACTAGGCGCATCGCTATACCGGTCTCCTCAGCCCCGCCTTCACCGAAGGCTAGTGCTTTTCCAAAGTCACGAGATCGGGCGCGTCCTCTCGCTTCGCTCGAGAGCTGTTTTCACGATTTTATCGGATCAACTCAAAGCCCGAGTTAAGCCGAATTTATCGGGTCGACCCAAGCGTGATAAAACCCCTGAAACACTCACAACCGACAGAACTGGAATAACCCCTGTATTCCTCTCAAGCCGATGGCGAGCAGCAGCGCCACGCTCACCGGCCGGCCGGTCAAGCTCAGCGCGGGCAGGACGATACGCGAGCTTTTGGGCTGATCGCTTCATCTCCCGCTGGTGGCCGTGTAGCCCCTCTTCAGAATTTCCTCCCTCGCCGCCGGGTTCTTCAGGTCGTTGATCGCGGCAGGCTCTCCTGGATCGATATCACCGACGCGAGAGACTGTTGATCCTGGCGATACGTCTTCAGCTCTGCCTGGTACGACGCCTTGTTCTTGGTGCAGACCAGGGTGTGCGGAGATCGGTTTCGCTCGGTCGTGAAATCCAGGTCGCACTTGTGCTGCCGAATCTTCTCTTCGAGGTGGCTACGGCGATCTTGCCTCATGCTGAACCGGTGCACCGCCTCGTTCGCGTCTTCCAGAAATCGCCTCAGCTCCGTGCAGTCCGCGCACTTGCAGGAGATCGCGGCCTCGCGACGGAAGTCGGTGGGTTCTCGCGGGGCCTGCGCGGTCAGACGCTCCAATTGCTCGCGACACGCGGCAATCCAGCGCGACAAGCCCGAAGAGGAGATCTTGATCTTCTTCTTGAGCCAGGGGCCCAGGCTGATGAGCGCGGGAAGATGTGCAGTCCGCAACGGGTACTTCTTCGGCAAGGCCAGGGCGTGCGACACGACGCCCCACAACAATTCGGATTGCCCGATGACGGAAAGGGCGCGGGCCAGTCCGGAGAGTAATTGCGCTCGATCGAGCTGGCTCAAACGCCAATCGGGGGATGCTTTTTCGCCGTCGATCGCTTCAAGGGCCGAAACCACGTCGCGCGCGATGGTTCCGCACTGTTCGGTCCAGGCCTCCTTCTGCTTCCGGGGATTGGCCAGGCAGATTTCCTCGAGCAGCCGCACGTTCCGCTCAACATTCTCGATTGTCGTGTTCTTGAACAGGGCCTCGAGTTCGTGCCGGTAGGTATCCCAACCATAAGTCTGGCACACGTCCCCCAGTGAATTGCCAGGATCGACCGCGGCATCCTTGATCATCACCTCGCCAAGAAAGCGACCAATCAGCCCGGGATCGGCAAGCGCCGCGAGCATCTTCAGCAGGTTGTCTTTTTCTCCCTTGCTTTGATGAAAACTCCCGTGAGGGTTCTCGGGCCACTTCGTGAGGATTGCAGTGGCAAGGCCAATGCACTGGCTCTTCTGGACTTCGGCGTCCTTCGACGTGGATTCCTTCCACCGTGCCACCATTTGCTCCAGAACGGGCAGTACATTGCGGCTGTCATCATCGCAGAGAACTTCGAAGTGCTTTCGCTCGGGCCACAAGATGACCGCGGCATGCCGATACCAACGTTCGAGGGTCATGCCGGCGTTGCCCGTATAACCCTCGAATTCCTCCTCGGGCTTGACGTCTCTGAGCGATTCCGGGTCCAGGAGTTCGTCTTCCTCAACGCTCAACACCCCAATCGGCAGGCTGTGCCCCGCGCTGTCGCTCCAGTGTTCGGCGGACAGGCTGGACTCGAAGACTTCTCCCATCTCATGCAGGCCGTTGCCGTCGTCCCCTTCGTCCTCATCCTCATCCTCGTCTTCGCCATACCAGCGACCATGGCTTCCATAGCCATAACCGCCGTCGTCCTCCGCCGAGCCGGATTCCCAGAACGTCAGCAATGCCAAGTAGGCCTTGCAGTTCACCTGCCGCGCGGCTTCCGCAAGGACTCGAGCCTTGACCCGATCCACGCCTTTGAGTTTGTCCCAGGCAAGCCCGTCCTTCGTGTATTGATGATCCAGCGTGACGGCCAGTTTTCGTACTGTGTCGTCCTCGGACCATTCGCGGAGCAGAGGAATGATTCTCGCGATGTGCTCCGAGTCGCACGGGGCGGTGATCGACTTCTTGGATTTTGCCAGCGTCAAATTGTAAACCAGGCAGAGACGGTATCCCTTGCGCAGAGGACGAACCTCATGCTCGCAATCGGCATAGAAGGCCGCGAACTGGGTCTGAAGCGCGCTATTCTCAACGCTGCTGAAATCAATCGTCTGTTCCTGACCCTCGTGTCGGACGATGAGCTCGCCTCCCTCGTAGGATGAAGGTAGGACGATGACCAGGGTTGCGACCATGCGATCGAGCTTTTCGCCGTCACGATGAGGTAGAAAGAAGCTTCCCGCCTCGTAGAGCAACAGCTCATGGAGATGGCTCTCCAGCTTCTGCTTCTCCAGTCCAAGCTCTGCCTGAACCTTGCTGAGCGTTTCCTGGAGGAACTGCTTCCAGCCGGGGTTTCTCAGCGAGAACTGGCTCGGCATCAGCCGCCAGACGCGGCGGACGCTCGTGTCGACGAGGGTCTTCTCGCCCTTGCCGTAGGGAGCTTGCTCGCACAGCTTTTTCACGTCTTTCGCCTGGTTGCCGGTCAAAGGTAGACCGATCGGCCCCAGACCATCAACCTCCAACCCAGGCAGCACGGTCTGAACACTGCCACTGACACAAAATGTGCCAGGCCGATCGATCTTGCTCATGGCCTGGCTGAGCTCTTCCAGGATCTTGTTGCTCACCGGACTCTCCTCTGCCCTGTCTCGCCGTCTTTGCGTCGACAGCAACCCCCCAGGATCGCAGTCGACGGATCGGCGCCGAGATCAAAGTGTCGCCGATCGTCCACGAGGCGCTCGAAACGGGATGTATCTCTCGCCTCCGACGTCTTACAATCATGATCTGGAGACCGACCCACGTGGCAAACTCCGAACCAACCGTCTTCAAGAACGTCTGCCCGCTCGACTGCCCCGACACGTGCAGCATGGGGGTGACGGTTCAGGATGGAGTGGCGATCGACCTGAAGGGCGACGCCGAACATGCCTTCACCCGAGGTTTCCTCCGCCAGAAGATGGCTCGCTACCTCGATCGGGTGTATAGCCCGGACCGGTTGATGTTCCCCATGAAGCGGGTCGGAGTCAAGGGAGCAGGGAAGTTCGAACGAATCTCGTGGGATGAGGCCCTGGAGGCAATGGCAACGAACAACCTTGTGGAGATCCAGTCCCTGTCCGCGACACTCGACGACTGACCGACCGTGACTTCACCTTGACGGGGAAATCAAGAGGCCATCATGACTTCGTTATTCGCACGCGTTTTCCGCCCCAAGGCACGCTCCGAGCATCTGACGTTCACCGTCTACACTCGCGTGCAGTGCTGTTGTTGCCACAAGGCACTCGATCTGCTCAAGGACTTTCAGCGGGGCCACGGTTTCCAGATCACCGAGGTGGATATCGACGCTGATCCCGAGCTGGTGGCGAAGTACGGCAACGAGGTTCCGGTCGTGGCGGTCAACGGCAAGGTACGGTTCCGAGGCGTCGTGAACCCGGCGCTGCTGGAACGGTTGCTGACGGCCGAGGGCCAGGAAAACGATGTATCCCCAGCACGCGTCGAGGCGAGCTGAATCGGTTGGCTTTCCTGCGCTCGCGCTGGCGATTGGTTTTCCACTTTCAGCAAGGGAACGAAGCTTTTGACAACCTTGAACAGGTACAAGATTCGGTTCCCGTTCCGAGCACTGAGGCGGGCGCATTCTTCATCGATGAAGTGGCATTATGGGCGGCTCTGCGCACTGCTGGCCCTGTCGATCATGCTCGAGATGCCGCTGCGCGAGGCCGGTTACGGGTCGCTCCTTTTCGGCGTGCTTATCGTTTCCGTGACTTACGCGGCCGCGAGCGCCGCCGGCGACACGAAATTTCTGCGGAGAATCTACCTCGCTCTGGTCGCTCCGGTAATCATCATCGTCTTGGGAATCATGACCAGGGGAGCCAGCGACGGCCTGGCACTGGTCGGAGCTGCGTTTCAGACCGTCCTCCTGAGCTTCACCGCGATTGCTATCCTCTTGCATGTCCTGCGCACCGAACACGTGTCGCTAGACACGATTCTGGGAGGGGTCTGCGTTTACCTGCTGATCGGCGAAACATTCACCTATCTTTGCAGCATGATGGAGCTGATGAGAGCCGGTTCGTACCTCGAGGGAGGACAGTCGCTGAAGATCCCCCCGAATGTCAATCACCTCCTGGGCCGCCGTCCCGAGCTGACGTATTTCAGCTTCAGCACGCTCACAACCGTGGGCTATGGCGACATTGTGCCAGTCGCTCCGATGGCCCGGGTTCTCGCCATGCTGGAGGCGCTTATCGGCCAGATCTTTCTCGCCACGTTCCTGGCGTTCCTGGTGGGCAATTTCCTGACCCAAAAGCAGAAGGATGAGCGGAAGGCGACGGAACTGTAACGATCTACACGGGTTGAAACCCGGTCGCTTTCCTTTTCAGGTTCACGCTGGGCCAGATTGGCCCGCATGCATAGGCGCCGTTACGGACGCCCTGCCAGGGGGTTTCCCCCTCGGCTCGTGCCATCCCTTTCGGGGGCTTGTACGAAGCGCCTCACGGCGTGTTCGCAGCGCCCGAAACACTGTTGCTCCCTTGCGGGAGTGCCCTTGGGCGTTTGAGCTTGGTTACTGTTTTACGGCGGGACCTTCTCCCGCCAACCGCCAACAGCGAGTTGTCAAAGAACCAGCCCATTGTCCCAGGGATCGGCCCTTTTGCAAGCAACGTTGACCGGAATCACCACTCGTTGACTTACGCCGCTGCGGCGGCTTAACGGAGCGGGCTGAAGCCCGAGTCACGGCGCTCCTCCACTGCCCACCCCTTCGGGGCCCGGTGGCGTGGGTTCCGCGGGCTAAAGCCTCGATATTGCTGAAGACGACGGCGCGGCAGGGCCATTGCCAGGCCGCACCGCACCGCGTCTTGTCGTTCGCGTTCAGATCACCACCGGCTTGCCTAACTGACGCCGGACGGCGACAAACTGGCCGCAGTGCATCAGCGCGTGAGTACCGGTCATCGCCAGCAGCGCGGCAACGGTCGGAGCCCACTCGGGGTACTTCTCGGGGTCGGTCTTGTCCAGGTCGGACTCGGGAACACTGTCGAGCACGGACAGCGTTGCCGCCCGCTGCGCCTGCCAGAGCTCTTGGTACCTCGAAAGCGGGTAGAACTTCGCCGGATCGTCGAGCGTGGTCTTTTCCTTGGTGTGGGCCTCGTCGAAACCGGCCGGTAACGCCGGGCACGAGCCCGGTTTAACCATTTCCACGAAATGGTGCTCCGCGGATATGAGGTGGCCAAGCTGCCAGGCGATGTGGTTCATCCCCGGCACGGGGCGGATGAAGAGGTCGGCGTCGCTCAGGTCTTTGATATAAGCATTGATGATGAAATCGCTCATGCCAATGCTCAGTTTGAGCGCATCCTTGGGACTCATCGCATGGGTCCTTTCTCGTCGAGCTGGGAAGAGGCGGACAGGAAAACGAAGACGTATGGTCACTTGGAGGCCGTCTGGGGCGCGGCGGCAAGGTTGAAGTCGGCGATGAAGAGCTGGCTGTTGCGGTCGGTAGCCCGGCTGTTCGAGGTCCACATCAACTGCTTGCCATCAGGACTGAACACGGGCAGACCGTCGAAGCCGTCGTGGTAAGTGATCCGCTCCTCGGCGCCGGTATCGACGTTCATCATGTAGACCTCGTAGTTCGAGTGGCCGTGACGGCTGGTCGAATAAACGATGTGGGTGCTGTCGGGATGCCAGAACGGCCCCCAGTTCACGAAGTCGTCGTTCGTGAGCGCCCGCTCGGCGGTTCCTTCGGTGTTATTGACGTAGATCTGGAGCAGATCGTTGCCCTTGCGATCGCTCCGGTAGATGATCCGTTTGCCGTCGGGAGAGAAGAACGGGCCGCCGTCATAGCCCTTGGACTGGACGACCCGACGGGCGTTCTTGCCGTCCGCATCCATGATGTAGATATCGGCGTCTCCATCGCGAAACGAGGTGAAGACAATCTGCTTGCCGTCGGGTGAGTAACTGCCTTCGGCGTCGTAGCCGTCGGCATCGGTCAGGCGGACGAGGTTCTTGCCGTCGAGGTCGGCCTTGAAGATGTCCATGCCCTCAGGGAAGCTCCACCGGTAGCGGCTGCCCGACCGTGAGTAGGCGGTGCGAGGCGCCCTTGGGCTGGGATTCAGGTGGGTCGAGCCGAAGATGATCGATTTCCCGTCGGGATGGAAGAAGGCACAGGTGCATGCGCCCAGCCCTGTGCTGACCAGAAGCGGCTTCGCATCCGGGGCCAGGTCGCAGGTGAAGATCTGGTATTCATACTGATTGGGCTTGGCCGAGAGAAAAACCGAGGTCGGGAGATTGGGTACGGCTTGAAAGATGATGGCCTTGCCGTCGGGCCGGAAGTAACCCTCCCCGGCACGGAAGAAGCCGTAAGTCACCTGGCGGATATTCTGGAGATGCTTGGCTTCGAGCCGGGCCACCTCCTCGGCGGAAAGCGGGCGTTCGGCAGAGGGTTGGGCGGCGACGACCGCCATCAGAATCAAAGTCGAGGAAACCAAGGATAAGGACATCGGAGTCACTCCGCCGGAGGTGCGTTGAGTTGAATCGAGAGCCGGATTACCATCGCTACTTGGGGTTCCGTCGTTGCTTCGGATCCGACAGCGGCATGAACGATCGAGGGCACGTGTCAGCCTCAGGCGTCTTCCCCGTGGCAAGCGACCTGCCTAGTATAGGTCTTGAGAACCGGGCCGCCAATGGCCGAGGCCGACGAGGGCGACTCGACCGCGATCGTCCTTGGTTCCATGATCGCGAGTGCATGACGACGGACCGATGAGGAGCGAGATCCGAAAGTGAAAATCTACACGAAGACCGGGGACGACGGGATCACCGGCTTGCTGGGAAACCGGCGAGTTCCCAAGGACGACATCCGTATCGAGGCCTACGGCACGGTCGACGAGTTGAACGCCGTGCTGGGACTGGCCCGAGCACAGGGGTTGGATTCGACCTCCGACAAACTGGTTTCGCAGCTCCAAGACGAGCTCTTCGCGGTGGGGTCCGCACTGGCCGACCCCGACCCCATGGGGCGGTATCACAATGCGATCCGCCCCGAGCACGCCGTCCGGCTCGAAGGGATCATTGACGCCCTCGAATCGGAGCTCCAACCGCTCTCGAATTTCATCTTGCCGGGAGGTAGCCTGGCGGCGGCTGAATTGCACCTGGCGCGCACGGTTTGCCGCCGCGCCGAACGGCTGGTCGTGCGGCTGGCCCGCCTGCCTGGGGGAGACGTTTCCACCGCCCTGATCGTGTATCTCAACCGGCTCAGCGACCTCCTGTTCGTGATGGCTCGGGTCGAGAATCATCGGGCCGGGGTCTCGGACATTCCCTGGAAAGGGCTCTGAGCCGGAGCAAAAGGGAGACGAAGATGGCCGGGGACGGCAACCTTCGAGGCAAGGTCGTGCTGATCACGGGCGGCCGGCGGGTTGGCTCGGCACTCGCCCGGATGATGGCAAGCCGGGGCGCGAACCTGGCCATGACCTATCACACCAGTCGCGAGGCGATCGAGCTCGTCATCGCCGAGGTCCAGGCCAGTGGCGTCCAGGGCATGGCCGTCGGTGCGGATCTGTCCAACGCCGCGGCGGCGGCACGGGCGGTCAGCGCGGTCGTCGAGCGGTTCGGCCGCCTCGACGTCCTCGTGAACATGGCCAGCATCTATCGGCGCACTCCTTTCAACGCTCTTGAGCCTCGCGATTTTGACCAGATGATCGC
>JBAUOX010000101.1:0-3864 GCA_049579985.1 Isosphaeraceae bacterium
CGTCACAACATCGGTACAGTAGGGGAATGGCTGGTTTCAATGGAAATGCTTCTGCGAGGTTTCATCATGCCACGTCCCATCCCCGTTCCGATCCGTCAGGCGATGTTCCGGCTCTGGCAAAAAGGCTACGGGACTCGCCAGATCGCCGAGTCGTTGGGCTTGCCGCGCTCTACCCTCCGCCGTCTCCTCCAGCGGTTTCGTCTCCACGGCACCGACGGCCTCTCACCTGATTACTGGCACCCGTCGGTTCCCGAGGTCGCGCCCTCCGAGTTGGTGGAGACCGCCATGAGCCTGCGCCAAGAGCACCCCACTTGGGGGGCTGGCCTGATCCGGGTGCAACTCCTCCTGGAGGCGCCGGGACGACCCGTTCCCTCGGAGCGAACGCTCCAACGTTGGTTCGTACGAGCCGACCTGTCTCCGGCCCCGGCGGGACGACCACCGAGGACCCATCTCGACCGGGCGACCGCGCCCCACGAGACCTGGCAGATTGATGCAAAAGAACATATCCGAATAAAAATTCGTGAAGAAGTAAGTTGGCTTCGTCTGATAGTCGAATGCAGCGGCGCGGTGCTCTGGACTGCGGTTTTCCCCCCTCGGGGCTTGGCAGAAGGTCTCCCTCGAGGCGGTGCGGGAACAGCTCCGCCTGGCCTGGGTTCGCTGGGGGTTGCCCGGCCGCTTCCGAGTCGACAACGGCTGGCCCTGGGGCTCGCGGGGCGATTTCCCTACCGACCTGTCGCTGTGGCTGATCGGTCTGGGTCTCGGGATGCACTGGAACAACCCGCGGCGCCCCCAAGAGAACGGGGTCGTCGAGCGTTCCCAAGGGACGTCCGCCCGGTGGTGCGAGCCGTGGACGTGCCGGACGCCTGCGGAATTGCAGGCCCGCTTGGAGCGAATGGACCGCCTGTACCGCGAGGTCTACCCGTACCAGAGACGTCTCAGTCGCCTCCAGTTCTTCCCGGGCCTGGTGCATTCCGGCCGGCCCTACGACCGGGCCTCGGAGACGGCGCGGTGGGAGTGGTCGCGCGTGGCCGAACACCTGACGACCATCGTGCCCCTGCGGCGCGTCGATCCAACTGGCCGGGTTTCGCTCTACAAGAGAGGCCATTATGTGGGGAGGCTCCATCAAGGAAAGGATGTCTGCGTGCTGTACGACCCCGAATTTAACGAATGGGTGTTCGCCGACCGCGAAGGCCGACAACTGAGCCGTCGGCCAGCCGACCAGCTCAGCCCGGAGAGAGTCGTGAACTTGAACGTGACTAATCGCCGATAGAGATCTTTTGAACAGGCGCGATCAAACCTCATGTCGCGTGACACACACCCTTCCCACATCGGCTGTCTCAGGGGGACCAAACGGGACCACCCCGAACCATCGGGAGTCCAGTCCAGAACGGTCCCAGGTGGACCCATCATGATATACAGATCGGTTTCATCGGCTGGGCTCACTTTTCGGGGATGAACCGGCAGCCAGCTCGGCCGACCGCCGTGTGGCGGCCTCCACCGCATCGATCAAGGCGCCTCGGACTCCGCCCCGCTCCAGGGCATGAAGCCCCGCGATCGTCGTGCCGCCGGGACTGGTGACTTGATCCTTGAGCACCCCGGGATGGAGCCCGGTTTCCAGCACCATCCGCGCACCGCCCAGCACGGTCTGGGCGGCAAGCATCGTGGCGATGTCGCGCGGCAGGCCGACCCGGACTCCGCCGTCGGAAAGGGCCTCGATCATCAGGTAGACGAACGCCGGCCCGCTGCCCGAGAGGCCGGTGACGGCATCGAGCATCGTTTCGGGAACCCGGACCGCGCGTCCCACCGAGCCCAGAAACGCCTGCACCAAGGCCGCGTCAGCGGCGGGAACCCCGGGCCCGAGGGCATAGGCCGAAGCGCCCTCGCCCAGCAGGGCCGGCGTGTTGGGCATCACCCGGACAATTCGGCGCTCCGGCCCCAGGCCTTCGAGCAGCGCCGCGATCGAGATTCCGGCGGCGATCGAAACCACCAGATGACGGGGCCCGACCAGCGGCCGAAGCTGGGCCAGGACTTGCGGCATCGTCTGCGGCTTGACGGCAAGCACCAGGACTTCGCTTCGCTCCACGACCGGTAAGTTGGCCTCGTAGACGCGGATCCCCGTGTCCGCGGCCAGCCCGGCGCGCGCCGACTCGAGCGGGTCGCTCGCGGCGATGGCCGCAGCTCCGGCCACCCCCGAACGCAACATGCCCCTGATCAGGGCGGTTGCCATCTTGCCGGAGCCAATGAACCCCCACTGCCGCGTCCCCGTCGGCTCTGTGAGCTCGGCCTGGCTTTGTTCACTCGCGCCCACGCTGGTCATGTCCTTTGTCCAATCTCTTTCTGGGCCGCGTCTTCCGAAGCTCTCACGCAGCGAACCTGGATCCCGAGCAAGATAGGCACCTCATGGGTTGGCTTTCAAGCCAGAATGGCAGAGAGCCACGATCAAGCACGCGCGTCAACCCACCCACCACGGTCCTTGCTGCCGATTTTTGAACCGTAGTCCATGAACATTGCCTGAGACTGGCAGCGGCCTAAACCTCCGTTTATGATGTTTCTCGAGGGGGGAGCGACCGCGAGTCGCGAACGGCTTTTCTCGCGGCAAGACTCCCACCGAAAGTCAATCGTCGCCTGTCTCGAAAAAGATGCGACGTGCTCGACGAGTGAAAACCTATCGAGGGCGCTGGGATTAGGTCTATGATTGCCTCAACCCTGCCATGGAAGAGGTCAACGCCGATGAAACTCGCATCCATTCTGATCGGGCTTTGCCTGGTGGGTCTCTTTATCAGTCAATCGCCGGCTCGATCCGGTCACTTTCAGGAGAAGGCCGCGGAGCCACCCCAGGCGACGGGCGAAGTCCGAGCCGGTGACGAACAGGCCTTGCGCGCCCTCGTCGCCGAGTTCACCGGAGCATTCAACGCTGGCGAGGTCAAAGCCGTGGCCGCTTTATTCTCAAGCGATGCCCGGATGGTCACGCTGACCGGTCGCGCCATCACCGGCCGTGCTGCGATCGAGCAGCTATTTGCGTCGTCGTTCGAAGAGTACCCCGGCCAGACGATCAAGGTGAAGACCGAAAACCTTCGCTTTCTCGGTGCGGATTCTGCCATTGAAGAGGGCACGGCCACGATCACCAGCCCCCCGACACCCGGCGACCCGCGCGGTTCCAGCGAGACCAACCGCTACTCCGTTGCCTACGTCAAGCGCGACGGCAAGTGGCTTCAGGACAGCATCCGCGATTATCCGTTGCCGGAATCAGCCATCGCGCTCACGGCTCACGAACACCTCCAGGAGTTGGAGTGGCTCATCGGTGATTGGGTCGATGAGAGCGACGAAGCCGAGGTCCACACCACCGGTCGCTGGTCGGAAAACCAGTCATTCCTGCTGCGATCGTTTCAGGTCCGGATCCGGGGTCAGGCCGCGCTGTCGGGCTCACAGCGAATCGGCTGGGATCCCCGGCTCAAGCAGGTTCGCTCCTGGGTCTTCGACTCCGACGGGGGTTTTTCCGAGAGTTTCTGGTCGCGTGACGGCGAGCGCTGGGTGATCAAGACGACGGGTGTCTTGAAAGACGGCCGCGCCGCCTCGGCGACCAACGTCCTCACTCGCGTCAACAAGGATACGATGAAATGGACGTCCACCGATCGGACCTACGGAGCCGATGTCCTGGCCGACGCCGAAGAGATCACCCTGGTTCGAGAACCGCCGAAACCCCGCTCGGCCCACCCTCGATCCCAACTCCCCCAGCCAGAGAGGAAACAGCCATGAACCAGAGGATCAGTCTCGCGCTGGCAATTGTTCTGGCTCTCGCCCTGTGCGACGGCACCGCTCTGGCGCAGCGGGCCGGCGGCCGGGCAGGTGGAGCACGGCCTGGAC
>JBAUOX010000102.1:0-3151 GCA_049579985.1 Isosphaeraceae bacterium
GCCCTGCTGCTCGTGCAGGCGGTCGATGATGCCGTCGAAAGGTGCTCTGACAGTGGTAAAGTTCAATTCGGCCAACGCCAGATCCGCCTTGGCCTGGGCCTTTGCCAGTTTGGCCTCGTACAGTCTCACCTCATTCTGAGAGACGCCTTGTTTGGCGGCCAACCTCTTGGTGTTATTCAACTCCAGTTGCGCGAGGTCTCTCTCGGCCAGCTCGGCGTCCAGCCTTGCCTGGTAAAGAATTGGCTTGACCTCGAACAACACCTCGTTCGTTTTCACCACCTGGCCTTCCTTGATTAGGATTGGCATGAGATACCCGTTCTCCAGTGCACAGACATTGATGTGTCGCCGCGAGTGGATCTGGCAGACATATTGCTGGGTAATGATGACGTCCTTTGCCATCGGGCTGGTGACCATGATCTTCTGGTGGGCCTCCTCCTGCTCCTCCTTGTGCTTGTGAAAATACAACTCATACTGGCCGACGATGCGCCCTTTCATCTGCTTGGCGCGCGTGCCAATGTAATCAAGATAAACGTAAATTTTAGGCGTGTTGAGCGGCCGAAGGATATCCGCTCGCATTTTGTTCGAGGCGAGCACGCCGCCGCTGATCAATGCCACGACGAGCATCATCGTCGTAACGGGACGCCGCCTGGCAAAGACGATCGGATTCATCGCGCAAACTCCCACATGACTCGTGGCAGGCTACAGATCCAAGCTCGAGATCGAACCGAACAGGCGCACACGCGCTCACGTCGCGCAGGCGTTGTCTGCAAGGATGACTTACGGGGAACAACCCGCGGCAGGCGAGCCCGGCCTTTCCCCCGCGGGAAGGCCACTTATGGCTCGGCCAAAGGGGCGCGCGCTTTCATCAACAACGCAGCGGGTGCTGCGCCGGAGTCAGAACGGAGAGGGAGACACTCTGCGGCGGCGTGATTTGCGAGAGAGTGAGAGAGGGTGGCGAAACAAGCCGCACACCTGGCAGCCCGCACAGCTCAAGATCGTCTTCTTGAAATTCGCGATCGTCGTCCTCGATCGAAACCATGATCGGTCCCAGCGACGGTATCGCCGCGGTGATCTCGACGCCAGCCTTGGACACGAACTTGACGCTGACCTGCGGGCAGCTCACGAACGATGCGGACAACCACGCGAGTGCTGCGACGACCGCAAACGACGCATCTTCCCAGGATACGGCCAGCCGCTCGATCACGCCCATTCCTCCACGGAAGAAACTACGATCCGCAGATGACCGTCTTTTGAATCGCGCCAGCCCAGTTATCATAAGAACTGCAAAAAATCCATAGCCAATCGTACACGCAGGCTACTAATTATACGAGCCACAAATCCTGTAATTTGTATCGCCAGTTTGCGCGGGAGTCAAGGCGTGGTATATGAATTACGTCGGAACGTCGGAACGCGACCAACCTTGACTGGACGTTTCTGAGCAATCACGCCCACGTTTTGATTTGCATCGCGCAGGAGCCGGAGGTTCGACTGCATGAAGTCGCAGCCCGAGTCGGGATCACCGAGCGGGCCGTGCAGCGCATCGTCGCCGATCTCGAAGAAGGAGGTTACCTCTCGCGCTCGCGCGAGGGGCGGCGGAATCGCTACGAGGTGCACCTGGACCGCCCGCTGACGCATTCGGTCGAGTCGCACCGCGAGGTGGGCGTGCTCCTCAACCTCATCCTCCGGCCTGGCCAACCCGATCCGGGGGACCCGGAGAGCTGACAGGTCGCGACGAACCTCTCTGGGGCTCGTAGAGCGGGCCGATCAGGCGTTCTCGAGGATGTCAGCCTGCCGCGATCACCCGCCCGCGCCGTGTCGCCAGGGTCGGAGCCGCTTGATACAACTTTTTCCCCTGGGATTCGCGCCAAGTAGCCGTTCACGCCCCTGAACAGGCGAAAGGCCCGGAGCTGAGGATGGCCGCCTTGGCATCGGCCGGTATTTTGACCCAAAGGTCGTCGGGCAGGGGCGGCTTGGCGCTCATGCCATCTGATGTAACCGAGAGAGACCGGTGGCGCAAGTCGCTACTGACCGTGAAAGCCTACCCCAGATCAGGTGTTCGGAGATGATCGCGCCCTTCTAATACATGGCAACAAGCGAATTGATTCTCATCCCTTCATCTCTCCAACAGTCAACCATTACGAAATGGGCTTTGCCGCCTCCTCAATCATACCATGAGCGAATCGGCCGGTCACTCCCCCGTCCACGCCGTCGTCGGCGAGGGCGCGGGGAGTTTGGTGCCGCCGGTGGCTTTGATGGCGGGGTCTTTGGTCCCCTTCTGGTCGAACGGGCCAGGCACGCCTGCGGGTGGTGGTGGCGGGGGCGGGGGGAGGGTCGCCGGTTCGGCGACGGGCACCGTCTCGGGGAGGGGCGGTGGAGGCGCGGGGACCTCCTCGATCAGGGCCGGGTCGAGCTGATTGACCCGAGGGATGATGATCTTGTCGCCGACGGTCAGGCGGTCGAAGGCGGGGACGGCATTCTTGTTGGCCGCCCAGAGGGCCTTGCAATACCGGCCCGACCTGTAGTAGAGCAGCGAGATCGTCCAGAAGTTCTCGCCGCCGCGGACCGTGTGGGTGTACGGGTATTGACCGTGAAAGTCTGCCGGAGTTGAAATCGACCACACACCGCCGCCGAGGGCTTGATAGGTGTTTACGATGGCAGATAGTTGCTCCGTCTTCGTGTCGATCAAGACCACTCTCGCGTCCCTGAGGTCACGCTGGGCGATTAGCACGTCTAGGTATTCGACGCGGGCATTCTGAAAAAGATCGTTGGCGAATTGGACTGCGTTCTCGAGCGTTTTCAACTGCTGCTTCTTGATCTCGATGCTCTTGCTGTAGTTCTCCACCATGGTCACGCGGTTGATAACCTGGGTGAAGGCCTCGAGGATAACGCGCTGGTAGCTGTAGATGCTCTGCAATTGCCTGGCGTTCGCGGTGAGGTACTGAGCCCTGATCGCTCTCTTGTTGACCAACGGCCCGACCAGGCCACCGGCGATATCGCCAATCACGGCTTGCGGCTCGAACAGATATCTTAGGCTGAAGGACTGGAGGCCAACGCCGCCGGTGATCACCAGCTGAGGAAAGAAGTTGACCCGGGCGACCTTCACGTCGAGCCCGTTAGCCGCCAGCTCGCGCTCGGCTTGGCGGATATCGGG
>JBAUOX010000103.1:0-1569 GCA_049579985.1 Isosphaeraceae bacterium
TGCCTGACTCATGGCGAGAGGTCGAGACTTCGGCATGCTCCTTCGATGTCAAAGCCACGACAAACATCCCCAGCCGGCTCGCCTCGAGCGCCACGTCGATCGTGACGGCGTTGCAACCACTGGTGGAAATGGCCAAAAGCGAATCATCAGGCGAGGTTACAAAGTTACGCCAGAGGACCGGACCGAAGCCCTGAACGTTCTCCAGGAACATCGCCTGGCGCTGCCCGTTGGCGCCGACCACGGGGTTGTGATAGCTCATCGACAGCTCGACGATCGGGTGGAACCCCGGGAACGACCCGTAACGGGGAAACATCTCCTCGACGACCATCCGCGAATGCCCCGTGCCGAAGACATGCACCAGCCGGCCGGTCAAGATGGTCGCCGCGAATCGCTCGGCGGCCTGGCGAATGACTGGGACTGCGTCATTTCGATCGAGCCCAGCGCCTGCCGGACGGCCTGAAAATACTGGCTCATCGCGTCGGGCGGCCCGGGCTGGCTGGGCGGTTCGGAAGGCTTGGGGCCAGAGGTCGCATCGGTCATGTGGAATCCGTGCTCGAAGAGTGGAAGGAAGCTGCCTCCGTGGGCAACTGGTCCTCAGAAGCGCACCAGCCGCCATCGACGTTGAGGACGACTCCGGTGAGGAACCGCGAGGCTGGCTCGCACAGGAAAAGTGCCGCCTCGGCGCAGTCCTCGGGCGTCCCAGGCCCGCCAGCCAAGGGCTGCTTGGTCGCCAGGTAGGCACGGATCGCCGGGTCAGCGACGGCCCGGACGGCCATCGGGGTCTCGATCAGAGCCGGAGCGATCAGGTTGAACCGGATTCGGTCCCGCGCGTAGCGGGCCGCGGCGTTCAGGGTCATCGCCCGGATCGCTCCCTTGCTGGTGGAGTAGGCGATGGTGCCGAAGAAGTCGGGGCCGGCGACCAGCCAAGCACCGACCCCATGTTCAAGACCGTGCCTCGCAGGCCGTGCTCATCGAGCGGTAGCGCAAGCACTTGCCTGACCGCCGCACGGTTGGTCAGGAATAGGCTCCGCGCGTTGGCATCAAGAACTGTGTCCCAGCCCTCGAGAGTGCACTCGTGCAGCGCGGCGTCGCCGAACCGTCGGCCGCTGATCCCCGCCACGTGGTAGAGGATGTCGAGACGACCGGAGAAGAAAGCCAGGACCTGCTGGAAAAGCCCCTCGACCTGAGCTGGATCAGAAGCATCGGCGGCCAGCGCCAGAACGCGTTCCCTGCCGACGTCCTCGAGGATCGCTCGGGCTTCCGCAACCGTCTTCTGCGAGCGGCCGCAGACCACGACCAGTGCGCCTTCCACGAGGAAACGTCCCGCGGTCGCCAGGCCGATTCCGCTGGTCCCCTCCACGATCAGGCAGGTGCGGCCCTGGAGTCGCCCGGTTTGAGCCATGGAAAGGAACCTCGAGAGGGGTTGTGCTCGCGGAGCTCAGAGCGGCGAAGAATCAATCCTTGATCTGGAAGATGGCCTCGATCTCCACGGCGATGTCCCCGGGCAAGGCGCCCATGCCAACGGCGCTTCGCGTGCCGATGCCGGCGTCGCCGAAGACGTCTTTCATG
>JBAUOX010000104.1:0-6797 GCA_049579985.1 Isosphaeraceae bacterium
CCGCCACGCCGGCCCTGGCCGGCTTCTATTTCGGCTACAAGGACATGGGGAGCAAGCCCCCGGTCAAGGCTGCGATCATCGGCACCGGCGACGAAGGTTGCCAGGCGATGATCCGTTATCACAATCGCGATTACCTCAATTTCATCGGGTTCTGCGACATTCGCCCCTCCCAGCAGGAGCGTGCGGTCAAGGAGTTTTCCGACCACAAGCAGTACACTGCGGCCGACTTCAAGAAGCTGAAGCAGTACGAGACCAAGGAGCAGATGCTTGCCGACCCGGACGTCGAGATGATCGTCATCGCGTTGCCCCTGTGGCTGCACGCGCCAGTGGCCATCGAGGCGATGAAAGCAGGCAAGCACGTCTTCACCGAGAAGCTGATGGCCCACTCGGTAGCTGAGTGCAAGGACATGTGCCGGGTCGCTCGCGACAGCAACAAGCTGCTGGCCGTCGGCCACCAGAGGCACTACTCGGCCCTTTACGACAACGCCAACTTCCTGCTCCAGAACGGCGTACTCGGCGACGTGCGGCACATCCGGGCCCTCTGGCACCGCAACAACGCCCAGCCGATGGTTGCCAAGGACAAAGATAAGAACACGATCTACGACCCCAAGACCGGGCTTCCCGAGTACGTCCGCGACGACAAGGGCAACATCGTCTACCAGGATAGCTGGAAGAGACCGTGTCCCGACAAGGACCTGAACGTCGACTATGCCAAGTACGGCTACAAGAGCCTGGACGAGCTGATCCACTGGCGGCTCTACAATCGCACCGGCGCGGGGCTGATGGCCGAGCTGGGCAGCCACCAGCTCGACGCCTGCTCGATCTTCCTGGGCAAGAAGCACCCGTTGGCCGTCACCGGCGTGGGCGGGACGATCTTTTTCAAGGACGGCCGCGAGGTCGACGACCACGTCTTCACAATCTTCGAGTTCCCCTCCGGCCAGGACGACAAGGACCGGGCGATCGTGACTTACTCGTCGATCAACACCAATTCGTTCGACGGCTACGGCGAAATGGTCATGGGCTCGCGGGGCACGATGATCGTCAGCCAGGAGAAGGAGATCCTGCTCTACAAGGAAGCGGGCAACGCCTACGCGTCGCGGCAAACCAGCGTGTCGGTCGAGACCGCGGCCAAGAAGCCGGTGCTCGAGACCAGCCCGAGCCTGGCCGGACCGAGCACGGCCTCGGCGCTCGGCACCCTGGCCACCGTCGATCCCTCCCGCGGGTATCGCGAAGAGCTCGAGCACTTCGCCTACTGCGTGCGCCACGGCGACGCCTCGAACTACCACGACGACAAGGACCACCAGCCCCGCTGCCGTGGCGAGGTCGCCCTGGCCGACGCGGTCATCGCGCTCACAACCAACCTCGCCATGCGGCAGAACCGGCGGATCGAGTTCGACCCCGATTGGTTCGACCCCAAATCGGACAAGACACCCGAAGCGGCACCGGCCATCGCCCGCCGCACCTGAGCGGCAGACGCTTCCCCGAGATATCTCCGAGCTCTCCTCCAGGCGGGACCTTCGCGTCCCGCCTGTTTTTTCACCGCCCGATGAACCGCTCGTTCACGGCAGTCAAGAATGGGCATCGGGTGGCGGAGCACCCCTGCAGAGGAAAGAGGTTGTTGATGCACTGGGCGCGACGCGCGGCCTCGCGGGCAGCCTGGACCGCGGGCAAAAGCAGGGCGATCAGGACGGAAATGATCGCGATGACGACCAGGAGCTCGATCAAGGTGAACGCTCGGCGGTTCCGTGGAGTCTTGATGGTGCTCAATCAATTCAGTGGATGGAAGATCTCGCGTCGTTCTGCTAGAATACTGGCGTCTATTGACACGATCGTGCCGTCAAACACAATAACCGATGTCACCGGGCGGTACAATCCTGGAAAATATCGACATGATCATGGCGCAGACACTCTCGATCGAGAACCATCTTCGCGAGCATCGTGCTCGCCGCGGCTCGTCGCAGGAGGAGCTGGCGCGGCGGTCGGGTCTGTCGCGCGCGGGGATCAGCGCGATCGAGACATCGAGCCGGCCGAGAGCTTGATGCCGTAGTCGTCCCAGAGATCGGATTGGATCTGGGGAATCGACCGGAGACGGGAGCAGCGGCCGGACAGGAACCAGTGCAAAATGCCATCCCTCCCGATTTCGGTTCGTTTCGCTTGCGGTGCCTTGCCAGGGTGGAGTGTCCCCGAGTCTCAGGAGTTCTCGCGATGAGGCAATCGCTGGGTGTGGCTTTGCTGTTGTGCAGTGCGGTCTCTCAGGCGGGTGCTCAGCCGGCGCCGAAGGCCGTGGTCACGGGCCTGACGAACCCGGAGTCGGTGGCGGTGAACACACAAGGGCAAGTCTTCGTCTCGGTCATCGGCGAGCGCGACCGCGACGGTGACGGCGCCGTTCTGAAGATCGAACAGGGCAAGATCGTGCCGTTCGCCTCGGGTCTCGATGACCCTAAGGGGCTGGTCGCTCATCAACAATGGCTCTTCGTGGCCGACAAGAATCGGGTCTGGCGGATCGATGTAGAGGGCAAGGCGGCGGTCTTCGCCCCGGCCTCGGCGTTTCCCACATCCCCGCTGTTCCTCAACGACTTAGCCGTCGATGTGGAGACCGGCACTCTCTATGTAAGTGACTCGGGAAACCGCCAGGGGGAGGGTGGGGCGGTCTACCGGATCTCGCCGAAGGGCGTCGTGAGCCTGGTTCTGGACAAGAAGCGATTTCCCAACCTCCACACGCCGAACGGCTTGCTGCTCGATGGGGCGTCGCATCTCCTCCTGGCCGATTTCGGCACGGGCACTCTCTACCGGATCAAGCTGGCCGATAGCTCGGTCGAGAAGCTTACCGACGGCCTGGGGGCCGCCGACGGACTCGCCTGGGACCAGTTCGGTCGCCTCTTCGTGAGCGACTGGAGAGGCGGACGCGTATTCGTGATCGCGCGTCCCGGGGCCAAGCCCGTACTCCTGACCCAAGGGCTCACGAACGCCGCCGACATCACGGTCGAATCCGCCACCAAGCGGCTTCTGATTCCCGATACGGGTGGGGGCACGGTCGTGGCGGCGGCGATCACCGTCCCTGGCGCCGAGGTCAACGAGGAACCACTCCCCTTGAAGACCGCCGTGGCTTTCCCCGACTTGCAATGGACCGGCTGGAAGGGCGAATCCGAGGACGGCCGGGTCCATATCTTGCGGCCGCTCGTGCTAACGCACGCTGGCGACGGCTCGAACCGCGTCTTCGTCGCCACCCAGCACGGCGTGATCCACGTCTTCCCCAACGACCAGAACGCGACCCGGACCACCGTCTTCCTCGATATCCAGGACCGCGTCACCTACAAAGACGAAACCCAAGAGGAAGGCTTCCTGGGGCTCACGTTCCACCCCCGATTCAAGGAAAACGGGTATTTCTACGTTTTCTACACGTCGAAGTCGGAGCGGCTGACGAACATCGTCTCGCGGTTCCAGGTCCGCAAGGACGACCCCAACCAGGCCGACCCGGGCTCCGAGGTGGTAATCCTCCGCTTCAAAAAGCCCTACTGGAACCACGACGGGGGAACCATCATCTTCGGCCGGGACGGTCTCCTCTACGTCACGCACGGAGATGGCGGCTCCGGTAACGACTTCCTCGAGAACGGCCAGAATCTCGGGACCCTGCTCGGCAAGATCCTCCGCATCGACGTTGACCTCAGCGAAGGCGGCAAGAACTACGCGATCCCCAAAGACAATCCCTTCGTCGGCCGTCCCAACGCCCGTCCCGAGATCTGGGCTTATGGCATCCGCAACGTCTGGCGCATGGCCTTCGACCGGAAGACCGGCTGGCTCTGGGCGGGTGACGTCGGCCAGAACCTCTGGGAGGAAATCGACATCATCACCAAGGGAGGCAACTACGGCTGGAACCTCCGTGAGTCGCTGCATCCCTTCGGAGTCAAGGGCGTCGGCCCCAGGCCCGAGCTGATCGACCCGATCTGGGAATACTACCATCACGACACGGGCAAGTCGATCATCGGGGGCAACGTCTATCGCGGCCCTCGCCTGTCGGAGCTGGATGGAGCCTATCTCTACGCCGATTACGTGGCTGGACGCCTCTGGGCCCTGCGTTATGATGAGGCACTGCGCCGCGTCGTCGAGAACCGCCCCATCCTGTCTCGCGGCCTGCCCGTCCTGTCGTTCGGCGAGGACGAACAGGGAGAGGTCTACTTCCTGACCACCACCGTCACCGGCCAGGGAATCTATTGGTTCAGCCAGTGACAGGGCGACGATACTTCGTCGGCTCAGGCCGGCCTGACTTACGGCTTGGCGCTGTTCCTGTCCGTTTGCCACGGAAGGCCAACTTCACAGCTTACTTTTCAGTCGGTATGGGTGGTGGCAATGCCGTCTTCAACCACTACATGCCAGGCGTGAGTATCCAAATCGGTCGCGAAACGGAGACTGGATTGCGACATTCCTGGAAGTGTACATCGTGACTGCGAAACTTCGCACGGATGCGGATCAGCACATGAACCGGGCGCCCGGATCGCCCGCCGGTCCATTGTTTGGTTGTACCGTTGCAGAAGCGTTGTCGCTGATCGATGAGCGGCTATCCTGTCTGCCGCAGGAGAGGATTTCGACACTGACAGCCGCCGGACGTCGTCTGGCGCAACCGGCAATCGCGATCGCATCCGTGCCTGGATTCCGGCGAGCCGCAATGGATGGTTTCGCGATTCGCTTCGAGGACGCGAGCACACTGGCCGACGGGGATGAAGTCTCGCTCACCGTCGTGGGCGAGTCGTTACCCGGAAAGCCCTTCACAGGAACGATCGGTCCCGGTGAATGCACGGCAATCGCCACGGGGGCTGTGGTCCCGAATGCGGCTGACACCCTTGTCCGGTGGGAATCGGTCGACCGGCGAGGCGAGAAGATCCTGATCCGCAGACCGGTTGAGGCGCAAAAAGACGTGGCTCCGGCGGATGAGGACATTCCGGCTGGAAGAGTCATAGTTTCGCCTCCTCGAACGTTACGTCCGCAGGATATTGCCGCGTGCTGTTCCGCCGGCCTTCGTGAGATTGACGTCACTCGAATGCCGCGCGTGGGAATTCTCGCGACCGGCGATGAACTGGTCCCACCCACCGCAACGCCGAGTATCGGTCGAATCATCGACTCCAATTCGCTCTTGCTTAGACCCTTGATTGAGCGTGACGGCGGCCAGGCGATTGCTGCTGAGGACGAGAAGGCTGGCATTTTGCCGGACAACTTCGAAGTCATCCGATCGGTAGTCGCGGCCCTCGTCGAGAGAGTCGATTGCGTGCTGATTTCCGGCGGAACGTCGCATGGAAGAGGAGATCACACCGTAGCAGTGCTGGGCGCCTTGGGGACAGTCGTCTTTCGTGGCGTTGCAATCCGGCCCGCGGCGCCGGTCGCGTTCGGTATGATTCGACACGTGCCGGTCGTTTTGCTGCCAGGCAACCCTGTCGCGTGCCTGTTCGGCTATGATCTCTTCGCCCGTCGCGCCATTCGAATTCTTGGATCCAGAGATACTGATTGGCCCTATCCGCGTCGAACGATGCGCCTGTGTCAACCGATTCGATCGCCACGCGGCGTACTCGAGTACGTGCGAGTGCGGTGCTCAGGTGATGATACCGTCGAACCGGTGTGGCCCAGAGGTGCGTCGATCCTAAGCTCTACGGTGACGGCTGACGGTTTTGTGCTTGTTCCGGAAGAAATTGATGGCTACGAAGCCGGCCGATCCGTCGAGGTCCATTTCTATGACAGTCCTCCTCTTTAGGACTGAATGACCTTGCGTGATTCCGGGCGAAAGGCCCGGGGGATGCTACCCGATCGAATTTTTCCGTCCGATGCTACAACCGGCGAACCACCGGCCCCTCGCTCCAACGGGTAGTTCCGGGCCGGGTGGCCCCAGGGGATTGCCTCGGGCCGCAATCACCCGGACCGCTGGCAAATCCGCCGATCGTCCGGCGGGCTGGTTGTGATCCTGGCAACGGGCCAGAATCATGACCCGCTGGACATCCGACTGGAGGCGTCCGGGGAACCATCTCTTGACGTGGAACGATCCGCCGCGAAGCAAGTACCTCCGGCAAATTCGGCCCCTCTTTGACGATTGTCAGGAGATTTCCTTGAATTCCACGACGCAGTTCATCGGAACATGGATCTGCTCGTGCGTGTTGACGTCGATTGCCGCGATCTGTGTTGAGTTATTGATCACATTCAGACCAGTCAGAACAACCGAAAAATATCTGTTGTCCTTGAGAACAAGGAGTTTTGGCCGTTTGAATCCCGTCATCCTGAGATCAGCCAGTACGGCCTGGGCCACCTGGTCCTGGGTCATTGAAGTTCCCCTTCGTCAGAGCCATGAAAGGAGGATTTTCTGGCTCAACGATTCTCATTGTACAATCAATCCCGTCCGGTTTTCGGTGCGGGGCGTCCCCCGGATTTCAAGCCGAACGCGCTGGATCTCTGGGCTGCGATCCATCGCCTGCCGCTGTACGAAGCGGCCTTGCACCTGGCCGAGACCTTCCAACTTCCCCGGAATAGAGAAGGAACCCGTAAGAGAACCCGTTCTCCCCGAACGGCGACGGCAAGACAATCCGCCCCTGCGGCAGGGTCTGAGGCCCCGGGATGTGAGTAACACCACGCTACGTTTGCTTCTGCATATTTACATATTAAATTCATGATAATTTGATACTATTGTATCATACCGAGGGAGGCCGCGCGTCTTCCTTTCCGGAGCGCGAGTGCAGGTGATCGTGCATCCGCGTAGCCCGTCGCCCCACCGCCCCTGCGCGCCGAGGCCAACATCGCCGCTTGCCGTCATCACGGCCGAC
>JBAUOX010000105.1:0-5373 GCA_049579985.1 Isosphaeraceae bacterium
GTAAATCACCTTGGGCCACATGAAAATTCGAATCCCCTTCTCCCGGTGCTTGATCGTGGGAGGCGTCGCGGGGGTGGTCACGGGCGGTTTCGCATCCATCGACATGACAGGGCATCTCCGAGCAAGAATATCGAGTCGCTCTCACGACGAGAATCGTTGATCGCAAACCAAACCGTGATCGGGTTTAGCGAGTTTTGGGCCTGGAAGGAGAGGGCCATCGTAACGCCCGGTGGACCCTGGGTAAAGTCCCTCAAGCCGGTGAGTCGACCACCAGCGTGACGCCGCCTATTCCTCGTTTCGCGGCTTCCCTCCGTGCTAGGATCTTCGTCCGATCACGCTGGACCTTGAGGCCTCGGCGGCAATTTGCTCATCGAATTGAGAGCCAGGAGGCTGAAGCGAGCCACCTCGTTTGGAAAAGCAAGTCCTCCTTCCGCGTTGCACACTCGCGACATGCGCCGGGGGTGTCTGGAATTCCGGGCTTGACGGACGTAGACTCAGAACCTGGTTAGTTGTTGGTTGCGTGTTATCAGTGACTTTGGTCACGAAAGGTCAACGGCCATGATGTCCCTCGCCCGCCGGTCCATTGCTGTCGTCGCCAGTGCAGCGGCGATGACGCTCTTGATGACAGGAGGCTTTCCCCTCGGTGCCCAGGAGAGCAGCACTGCGAAGTCGCAGACAACCCAAGCGAAGCCGGCCAAGCAGGCCGATGCTCCTGCTTCCACTCCCACGGACAGTAGCACCACCACGAAGCCGACCGGCAAGACGGCTCCCCCCGATGTGATGCACCGCGTGCCGTCCGGGTACTCCAAGCTCGGGCTCACTGACCAGCAGAAAGAGAAGCTGTACAAGATCCAGGCCGAATATTACCCCAAGATCCAGGCCCTGGAGAAGCAACTGGATGATTTGCGCGACAAGCGCGAGAAGGAATTTGAGTCCGTCCTGACCGCTCCGCAGAAGCGCTTGCTTGTCGAGGCGGGGCAGAAGAAGAAGGCGGCTGCCGAGGCCAAGAAGGCGGTCAAGGCCGCCGCGAAGGAGAAAGCGGGCAGTTGAAGGACATAACGCGAGCTTGCGGAGCGGGCTGCGGGATCGACCGTAAGGGGTTTCCCCCGGCCTCACCGCCGGGGGCGGATTGAAACTGCTTTTCTTTTCTCTGATCAGGACCGTTGCCTCTCATCCCGGGCCGTCGGGGTCCTTCCGCCCGCGTTCGCAGCTCTCAAAAAACGAGCGGAGTTGCTCGGTGACTCGCCGGGGGCGTAGCGTCTTCGCATCGAGGGCCACCCAGACGCTGCGGACGCTGGCCAGCACCTCGCCGTCGCGGGATCTGCGGATCTCGATGAACCGCTCGAGGGTTGCCCCGCTGGGGGCGCCCACCCAGGTTCGCGCCACCAGCTCATCGTTCTCCAGAGCCGGTTTCAGATAATCGATCTCGTGACGGCGGACCACCCAGACCATGCTGTTGCGATGTTCCTGGTCCACCACCGCATACCAGTGTGCGACCGCGGCGTCCTGGGCATACCTGAGGTAGACCACGTTGTTGACATGTCCCAGCCGGTCGATGTCCTCGCGCGAGACCTGGAACGCATGCTCGAACACCCCGGGATGAATCATCATCAGCTCCCCTCCTTGACCCCTCAGCTCCTGGCCGCTTTGCCTTGCTCCCATCCTGGTTCGGTGGACCCTGTGAATGGTCTGAGCATAGCAGAGACAGTCGACGCCGAACCAGCAGGAACGAACCGGATCACGACCCGGGGAACTCATGGATACAAGCTCCTGGTCGTCAGTCGAATTCGTCTCGCTTGCGGTTGACCTGGGTCACGGGCATGGCGGAACCTCGATCCGACCATCAGGATGGAGTCATTCCAGTGTAACGAGCCTCACGGACTTCATGAACCATGCGTCTCTTCAGAAGTTTGCCCAGGTCGCTGAAAAAGCCACTGCGGTAGGTCTTGAATCGCCTCGATGGAGCCGACACTTCAGCCGTGAGCAAGATCTGGCACGAGTTCGGGAAGCCAGTGCTCTTGGAGCTTCTGCTGGAGATCGGTGAGCATTGCTCTCAAGTCTCTCGCCGTAACCGGCTTGACCAGATGCAGGTCGAAGCCCATCTCCCGTGATCGACGGCGATCCTCCTCGTGCCCCCAACCGGTCACAGCCACGATCAGAGCCTTGGAGCACTCCGAGCGCTCTCGCAACCGCATCGCCACCTCGTAACCATCCATCCCTGTCATTTCGAGGTCGAGCAGGACAACCTCCGGAAGAAATGATCCGGCCAGCTCCAAGGCTGACTTGCCGTTGTATACGACCCCCACGTCCTGACCGAAGACCACGGTCATCAACTTTCCCAGGCTATCTGCCGCCTGGACGTTGTCATCGACGATCAGGATGCGCCGACGGGGCAATAACTGGGAGGCCTCGGGTCGGATCGCCTCCGGTGTTTGCTCTCTTTTGGACTGCACCCTGGAAATCATGGGCAACTTGACCACGAACTCACTTCCTATGTCCGGACCTTGGCTATGGGCCGTGATGGTCCCTTCGTGTAACTCGACGAGGTTTTTGGCCAGACTCAACCCGATTCCACCTCCCTCGTGAGATAGGCCGACTCTCCGTTCTCCCTGTAAGAAAAGATCGAAGACCTTGGGTAGCAAATCAGGCTCAATACCAATACCAGTGTCTCGAACACGGATGATGACTTCGCTCTGCGACGGCTCGACATCCAGCCAGATTTCCCCCTCTTGTGGGGTATACTTGGCGGCGTTGATCAACAAGTTAAAAAGAATCTGTTCCAATCGGGTCGGGTCGGCCTTCAGGAGAATCGACTCCTCGGGGATTGAGACGTGAAGAGCCTGATGATGCTCGTCAAAGAGCGGCCGGACCGCCTCAACCGCCTGAGCGACCACTGCGGTCAACTCCACAAGTTCCTTGCGAAGCTCGATCTTGCCCCGGCTGATGCGAGATACGTCCAATAGATCATCAACCAGTCTCTTGAGGTTCTGGACCTGCCGCTTGATCATCGCCAGTTCCCGATCGGACCCGGCTCCGCCAGTCCCCGCCTGCTCCAGCAGGTCGACAGCCGTCTGGATCGGAGCCAAGGGGTTGCGAAGCTCATGCGACAGGACAGCCAGAAACTCTTCCTTGCGGCGGTCGGACTTCCTCAGCTCCTCCTCGATCCGCTTTCGGTCGGTGATGTCAATACAAGAGCCGATGTACCCGGAGAAAATGCCATCTGGGGCGAACCTTGGAACCCCGTTGTCCAGGACCCAGCGGTATTCGCCGTCGTGCCGCCTCAGCCGGTACTCCATTGTAAAAGGCGTGCCGGCTTCCAGTGCCGTGACATAGGTCTTCAGGCATCGCACCAGGTCATCTGGGTGGATGCTCCGGGTCCAGCCGTCGCCCATCTCCTGCTCGATGGTCCGTCCAGTGAAGTCGAGCCATTGCTTGTTGAAGTAATAGCAGCGCTTGACTGTGTCAGAGCCCCAGATCAGGACCGGGGTGGCATCGGCCAGAGTTCGAAACCGCTCTTCACTCTCCCGAAGAGCGTGCTCGGCCCGCTTCCGCTCGGTGATGTCCTCGGCGATCCCGGCGACCCGCACGACCCGACCCGTCCCGTCCCTGATCGGGAAGCCCCGGTTCCAGACCCAGCGGATTGTCCCATCGGGACGCATGATTCGGTATTCGTCTGCCGTTGCCTCGCCGCTTCCTTGCCTATGGTGTGCCAGCATCGCTCTCTCACGGTCCTCGGGGTGGATGGCTTCAAGGTAAGACATCGGCCGCTCGTAGAGGGACTTGCAAGATCGGCCCCAGAGCGACTCGCAGGCCGGGCTAACGTAGGCAGTCTTGGGGCCGTCGAGTTCGCAAATCCAGAATACATCGTTGATGTTGTCTGCCAGTTGGCGGAATCGCTCCTCGCTTTCCCTTTGTGCCTGCTCGGCCCGATGGCGCTCAGTGATATCCCTGAAGACGATGACAACACCCTTGATCTTGCCGTGTGAGTCTCTGATGGGGGCGGCAATGTGCTCCACGGATCTCGCCGTTCCATCCCTGGCGAGGAGCACCACTTCGTCATCGGAGACTATGATATTCCCGTCATCGACGACCTTGGCAATTGGAAGATCGTCAGTCCTCCGGGAGGTTTCCTGGACCGTCCGCAAGACCTCACTCAGGGGGTGGCCCACTGCCTCATGCAAGCTCCATCCGGTGAGACGTGCGGCGACAGGATTCAGGAAAATCACGAGCCCACTGGGATCGGTCGTGATCACAGCGTCGGCGATGCTGGCCAAGGTGATCTGAAGCCATTCTCGCTCCGCCTGCTGGGCCTCAAACGCCCGTCGCAACTCGGAGCTGCTGGCCTGGGCACGTTTACGGGATGCTCGCATGGACCCGCCGAGCACGGTGATGACCAACCCGACGGAGAAGAAAGCGAGAGCGAGCTGGGTCTTGGACTCGAAGATATTCGGGTTGGCACGAGGAACCAGGAATAGATAATCGGCCGACAGCCATGATAGGGTCAGTGCCAGGAGGGATGGTCCGTAGCCGCCGTAACCGGCGGCTAGAACAATGGCGACAATGAACAAGAAAAAGGGGTAGTGATCCCCGAGGATGGGATAGAAGACCAGACGTAAGGCGACGGCTAACCCCACCCATAGTATGGCGCATCCATAGCGCCAGAACACATCAAGCGATAACTTCGGCATGTCATCGTCTTCCGTAAATTGCCCATCGGCTTTGATGGGCTCCGAATCGACCCACGCCCGGCAGGAACAATTTACAGCTTAATAAAACATCGCTGTTCCGTAAAGAGGCTAATACTGTCTAATTCGATGGACTCTGAGAGTACGAAAAGCTGAAATCGTTATCGACTCTCCTGATCGAAAACTGCGGAGGTGGATGATGACACTCTTCCTGGTTCAGCACGGCAAAGCCAAACCAGAAACCGAGGATCCGGAGCGATCCCTGACCGAGCAAGGAGCGGAGGTCGTCGGGCGAATGGCGGACTGGGCTGCTCAGGTAGGAATGGCCGTGGATCAGATTCAGCACAGCGGAAAAAAGCGTGCCGAACAGACCGCCACTATCTTTGCGAAACGGCTGAGCCCGCCGACAGGGGTCATCGCCGTGAAGGGACTGAGCCCGAAAGATGATGTCAAGCCGGTTGCCGCATCGCTCCGGAGCGACCAGGGATCGATCATGCTCGCAGGGCATCTCCCTCATCTCAGCCGCTTGGTCAGCCTCCTGCTGACCGGGAATCCCGAGATCGAGGTCGTCGGGTTTCGCAATGCGGGGATCGTTTGTTTGACCCAGCCAGACGGGAAGTGGGCGGTTGACTGGGTGATGCAGCCTGACTTGCTATGGGAAGCGGGGCAAGGAGATTGATGGTTCACG
>JBAUOX010000106.1:0-8696 GCA_049579985.1 Isosphaeraceae bacterium
CCGACTCACCAGCGATCCCGACCCGGTGTTGCTTGGTATCCCTGTTTTGTTGATTTCGGGGGACATCGAGCCGAGGGGATTCGGAGGACGCGAAGGCGTTCTCAGGCTGTCGCCACCGGTCACTCGGCAGACCCTGCAATCCGCCCTTGGTAGCGTCTTCCCAACAACTTCGGGCGATCGCCTGGCCATGATCCTGGTTCCAGAGAGCCCCACAAGTGAACCAGGCCCGCTGGTCCTGCTTGCCGAGGACAACGAGGTCAACGCAAGGAGTGTCGTAGACTTCTTGCAGACCAAGGGCATGCGTCCGGTCCTGGCAAGCGACGGCGACGAGGCGGTTCGCAAGGCATTGGACCTGCGGCCTCGGGTGATCCTGATGGACGTCCAGATGCCAGGGCGGGACGGGCTCGAGGCCATGCGCGTGATCAAGTCCAACAGGACAACGATGGGAATTCCGATCGTCGCCCTCACGGCGCTGGCGATGCCTGGGGATCGGGAACGGTGCTTCGAAGCGGGCGCCGACGCGTATCTGAGTAAGCCGGTCGTCCTGCGCGATCTGTTCCAGGTCCTCTGCGGATTCCTGGGACCGGGCAAGAGGGGAAATTACAGCGATGGCAGCGACGTGTTCGATCAGCCTGATCTTGATTGTTGATGACGAACCGTCGGGACGTCGCGCCTTGGAATCGCTGCTGCTGGGTCAGGGTTATGGGCTGGCGTTCGCCTGCAACGGGTCTGAGGGTCTGTCGCTGGCCAATCGCCTCGAGCCCGACCTGATCGTCCTCGACGTGATGATGCCCGAGATGGACGGCCTGGAATACCTTCGCGTGGTCCGCGACAACCCCCGGCTCGCCGAGATCCCGATCATCCTCGTCAGTGCTCTGGACGACCGGTCATCACGGCTGGCTGGCCTCGAGGCCGGCGCCGATGACTACATCATCAAACCGTTCGACCGGCTCGAGTTGCGCACGCGGATTCGCACCATCATCCGCTTGAACCGCTTCCGCAAGCTCCAGCAAGCGTTGAGCTTGTTGCAGGACGCCTACGAAGCGACGCTGCAAGGGTGGGTCCGAGCCGTCGACCTGCGCGAGCACGAACTCGAAGGCCACTCCCAGCGCGTTGCCGAGATGACCGTGCGACTGGCCCGGGCGCTGCGGTTCGAGCCCGACGAGCTGGTTCACATCCACCGCGGGGCCCTGCTCCACGACATCGGCAAGATCGCCATCCCCGATTCGATTCTCAGGAAAGCCGGGCCACTGTCCGAGTCCGAGTGGGAAATCATGCGCCGGCATCCGGAATACGCCCGCTCGATGCTCGAGCCGATCACCTATCTCCGACCGTCGCTCCAGATACCGTATTGCCATCACGAGCGATGGGACGGCAAGGGCTATCCTCGGGGGCTGAAAGGCGAAGAAATTCCCCGCGCCGCGAGGATCTTCACGGCGGTCGATGTCTGGGACGCGCTCATCAGCGACCGTCCCTACCGCCTCCGTTGGGAGGGCGAGCGGGTCCGCTCCTACCTGAGAGAGAATGCCGGGGTGATCTTCGACCCCGAAGTCGTCACGACCTTTCTCGAAATCCTCGGCAGCGAAGAACCTGTGGCGAGCGACCTGCCGATCGAGGCACTGCCCGCGGCTCCGGCCGCGGGGATGGGCTCCGACGTAGTACACGCGGGTCTTGACGACCTGCGTGAAGAGCGATCGGTCAATGGTGCGATCTCCGAGAACAGCCTGGCCCCGGTCTGTTCGCACGTCTCGACGTCGACCCGGATAAGCCGGCCCCTCTTCAACGGGCCTCATGTTTCGCTCCCAGCCCAGGCAACTTGCCTCCACCTGTCCAGGGACGAGGGTCGGGAGTCACTGAACGAATTGGGACAGTGGTCCGCTCAAGCGCATCCGGGGACGAGTGATCAAGGCGTCTCGACCTCTGACCCGTCAGAGATCTTCCCCGGGCGACTCAAGAGCGATTTGATCACCTGACGAAGCTCATCGAGTACGACCGGCTTGCTGAGGTAAGCAGTCGCCCCCCCCTGCGGCGACCTCTCTCGGTCGTCAGCCGTCGCCAGCGCCGTGAGAACGATGATCGGCACCTGACAGAGGCTGGGTAGGAGGCGCATCCGTCGGACGGCCTCCCGCCCATCCAGGCCGGGAAGCTGGACATCCACCAGGATCAGGTCGGGCAAGAGGCGTCCGGCGCACTCGATGCCCGCAGCCCCCGTACCGGCCTGCTCGACCCGATAACCCTTGAACTCGAGATAGTCTCGCAGACTTCGTGCGCTGATGGCGTTATCTTCAAGGACCAAAATGAGCGGTGTGCCCCGTGATTCCCATGTGTTGCTCCGAAGGCCGGCCTGCGCTTCCGGTCCCACTTCGCGCTCGCCCCGGCACGACGACGTCGCGGTCTCGATCCAGGGTAGTGACACGGTGAACCGGCTTCCCTGGCCGGGCTGGCTCACGACGCCCACACTGCCACCGTGCATTTCGGTCAACCGTTTGACGAGCGCCAGGCCCAGGCCGGTTCCCGCGTATTTTCGCGCGAGACCGGAGTCAAGCTGGCTGAACGGCTTGAAGAGCCTCGGCTGCTCTTCTGCTGATACGCCGATGCCGGTATCCCACACCGAGAAACGAAGTTGATGGTTGAGCCGATCCCCCACCACCTGCAGTCCGATCTTGCCCGCTTCCGGAGTGAACTTCACGGCGTTGGAGAGCAAATTGACCAGAATCTGCTTGACCCGGCGCTCATCAGCGATCAGGACAGGGACCGTTTCATCGACAGCGAGGGAGACTTCGATCTTCTTCTTGTGAGCGGCATCCTTGACCATGCGCAGTGACGACTGGCACAGGGACTGGACCGAAACCGGGTGCGTCTCCAGCTCAATTTTGCCCGCCTCGATCTTGGCGACGTCGAGGATGTCGTTGATCAGGGCCAGCAGGTGCCGGCCACACTCCTCGATATCCCGGATCGCACGCTCCTGTCCGGCATTCAGGGAGCCGTAGATTTGCTCCTGAAGGCTTTCCGACATGGTCAGGATGCCGTTGAGCGGCGTCCGCAGCTCGTGGCTCATGCTGGCCAGGAACTCATCCTTCAGCCGCGCGGCGCGGGCCAGCTCGGCGTTGGCGGCCACCAGCTCGGAGGTTCGCTCAGCCACCCGCCGCTCCAGGCTGGCGTTCAGGTTGCGGATGTCCTTCTCGGCCTGCTTTCGCCGGGAGATATCGCGGCAAACGCAGAAGATCAGCTTGCGTCCGCTGCACAGAGCCCCGTTGCCACTGATTTCTACATCCAGAAGGGTCCCGTCTTTGCGGCGGTGGCGGGTCTCGAGGTGACTGCCAGACTCGTCCGCGCTCCGGACGATCCGAAGCAGTTCTTCACGTGTCCATTGAACGTCCCAATCCCAGACATGAAGCTGGCTGACTTCCTCGGCAGTGTAGCCCAGCATCTCGCCAAAACGCTGGTTCGCCTCGAACACCAGGCCATCTTCGTCCAGTACCACGATCCCGTCGCTGGACTGCTCGACCAGGATCCGCCGGCGGATTGCTTCCTGCGAAAGGGCTTCCTCGAGCTGCCTCTGTTCGGTGATATCCTGCACTGTGCCGAACATGCGAATGGCCTTGCCGCCCTCATCGCGCACCACCTGCGCGCGAGACAGCACGATGCGAACGGTACCATCCGGGTGGACCGCGCGCATGGTACACTCATAAGGTTGACCCTCTTGAAGCGCCAGTTCCACGTTACGTCGGACGGTCTCCCGGTCGTCCGGGTGGACAAGACTCAGGAATCGTTCGAAGGTCATCCCGATCTCGTGCGGATTCAGGCCAAAGATCCGGTAGCACTCATCTGACCAGAGGTGCTGGTCGCTCAGAATGTCCCAGTTCCAGCTCCCAAGCTTGGCAAGACGCTGGGCTTCGGCCAGCATCGACTCGTTCCGTCTCACCCGCTGCTCGGATTGCGCGCGTTCGGCCTCCTTCAACTTGAGCTGGTTGTTCGACGACAGCAACGCGCGCTGGGCCTGTGCGAGCTCGCTGGACAGCTCGAGGGCCGTCTCGGCCACATGACTCAACTCTTCGACATCGTATTCCAGGAGCAGCAAGAGCCCCCGTTCCGTTCGCGACACCGAACCGCGAAACGAACGACTCTTGCCGGTCGGATCGCCCAGCGTCATAAGACCTTCGTAGAGCGTCTCCGCGCCGGAGCTGGAGAGTTCAATTAGCCGCGCGAAGCTGGGCGAGATGAGGCTGGGCGCGACCGCGATCCCGGGAGCCGGATGATTGCGGGCAGGGAGCAGGCGAAGAAATCCGGCGTTGGCGTCGAGCAGCAGCCCGGAGAGGTCGATCTCCGCGATCGCTACAGCCGTGACCGCCCGGAGCGAGTCAATCATCGCTTGCGCTTGGCTCATGTCGGTTCAAGCAGTTGATGTGCAAACTTCACAGTTTCTTTCGCGTTCGAGGGGCCCGAATCGGCGCCGAGCAGTCTGGCCAGGGGCTCGAACTGGTTGATCGCCACTCCGCCCAGCATGATCCGGGGACGGACCGCTCCGCCTTGGGCCGTCAACTGGTGAACCGTCTCCCGAGCGGCTGAGAAGTGCCGCGGCAATGAGACCGAGAGCCCAACGAGCTTGGAGCCGGTCTCGCGAACCAGCGGCGCGATGGACTTGGTGGGGTTGTTCGCCCCGAGGTTGAAGACCTCCCACCCCTCCAGCTCCAACGCGTCGGCCACCATGGTCAAGCCCAGGGCGTGGTCATTCTCCGCGACACACGCGAGGACAACTTTTCCGTGTCTTCGCGGCGCGGGTTGAGCGTGCGAATAACCGCGGGCGAGAATGCCCTGCGCGATGGCCGACGCAAGATGCTCCCGGCTGACGGAGATCTTGTTTTCCTGCCATTTTTGCCCGATCCGGTAGAGAGCCGGCTGGACCAGATGCAATGCAGTCTCGACATAATCCTGGCCGGCCTCGAGCGACTGCTGGAAAATCGCCCATGCTTTCCTGTGCTGGCCAGCGAGAAGCTCCTCCTCGAACGCCTCGCAGGCGTCCCAGGGCTCGGGCATGCCCCGGAGATAGGCCATGGGGAGGCCGTTCGCCGCCTGAAGCTCGGACTTGCTGGCCTCCAGCGCCGCTGCCACGATCGCGGCATCCTCGGCCGGGAGGCGGGTTGAGAAGAACTCGGCAAACCAGTCGAGCGAGAGCGGCAGATAGCTCGTAGGGACGTTTCGCGACCTCAGAATGCTCTCCAGCCAGAGCAAGTAGTCGACGAACGGCTGGAGGACCCCCAGCTCGATGACCGGCTGCAAGAACTCCAGGTGATAGCCGAGATCTTCCCTGGTCGCCTGGCGACCTTGCTCCCCGAGCTGGACCAGCAGGGTGGGAAAGGTCGTGTAGAACCGAGCCGTCACAGCCTCGACTGCCTCGCGTTTCAAGCTGAGAAACTGCCGCAACCCTTCCGGACTCATGGTCAAGGCTTGCTCTCCAGGCATAGCACGACCCTCAATCCGTGATGTGCTCGAAGAACTCAATCCTGGTACGACCTGGCACCAGCCGGACTCCCTTGGGAATCCACGCATGAGACTCGTGGTAGGAGTGGCTGCGATGCCATGAGCGGAAGCTCGCCTCGTCGACCCAGAAGGTGAGCAACCAGAACTCGTCCGACAGTTCCAGCGGGCGTAACACTTCCATGCGGACGAAACCCACCACGGAATCCACCATGTGAGGCCGGTTGCGCAAGGCCTCGCAGACAGCCTCCGTCATTCCGTTGGAGATGCAAAAGCGGCTCATCGCCACGAACATCGATCCTGGCCCCCTTGACCTGCGGTATCCATCCGGCCCTTTGGTGATCTTCCCTGAGGATCGCGTTCTCCCGATGTCCAGTCGAACTCAATCTCCGCAAGGGCAATCAATCGCTGACCAGCCAGCCCGAGACGTATCCCTCCCTGCACGACACCACGATCGGAACGTGGCGATTCCGACTACCGACCCGCGTCTCTGCTTGACCAAGTTAAGCAGTTTATTGTGTCAGGCCTGCCGTCGCGTCACAAGGATCTGCTCGACCCATACAAGGCGATTCTGAACGATCGAGCCGAGACAGCGGACTTGCAGGAGCAACGGGAAAAGAGTCACCTGCTGAGCTACAGGCTACGATATGCCGCCGCTTCGCGGCTGGAGAGCTCGTGAGATTGGATGTCCTCCCGTCGGTTGGCCGCGGGGTGCGGCCTCGTCATCTCGTCGAGGATCGTCGCCCGGCCGAGGGGGTCGCTGAAGGTGCCGTGGCACTCGACGACCTGGGTACCATAGTCGGCGCTGGCCTGCTTCAGGATCTTGTGCAGCTCGCCCAGGCGGTAATGCGGGATGGCGGGGAACAGGTGGTGGGGAATGTGCATGTCCTGGCCGTAGACGAAGACCGCCCAGCGGGTGAACGGATCGGTAAAGAAGACTCGCGAGTTGGTCAACCGGCCGGAATCGGCATTGGAGTGCTGGTACACATCGCGCAAGAGCATGAAGAACGGGAACGAAGAGACGAGCGGAACGAACCACAAGATGAGCGGATAGAATGTCGAGTGCCCCGCCGTGATCAGCCGGATGGCCGCAAGCGCCATCAGCACCACACTGAAATAGCAGAGCCGCGCCACGCCGGCAAACCGGCAGGAATAGGCATGGCGGAACGGAGACGAGAAAACGGCCCAGTCGGGAAGGGCATAGGTCGTGAAGCCCGCCAGCGTCATGCCGATGAGCCCGGCCGGGACGATCCATCCCGCCCTGCCGGTTCCGGCCAGGTAGCGAAGCGCCACACCCAAAGCGATGAGGTACGCCAATCCAAGCACGGTCCCGAGGCGAGGCAGGTAGAGCTCGCCGAATCGGCCGCCCTTTTCGGTTCCGCTGTAGATGCTCCGTCCTTTGCCCAGCGCATTCACCGCGATATAAGCCAGTTGAAAGCGCAGAAACCGGATGGGCGCGGCAAACATGCAAAAATAGACCAGGGCGATGAACCTGGCACGCGTCATCGGGAACTCGCAGGCCCGCTTGCCATGACCCAGGTTCAGCAGGTCCGGATCCCGTTCGGGGTCGTTCGTGTACTGATGGTGCGCCATGTGAAAGACGCGGTAGAAATGGACCGTCGTGAGGATTGGAAACATGCAAAAGAGGTCGGGAATGAAATCATTAAGGAAGCGATGCTTCATGAACGTGTAATGCGAGGCCTCGTGGCCCAGGCCGGCCAGGCGATGCTGGATCGCGCCGATCAGCGTGATCGCTACCAGAAAAACAGGGAAGTTCCAGAACCAGGAAACCCCCCAGCCAGACCGGAACTCCGCGAACAGAATCGACCCGCCGATGATGGCTGCCAGGCAACTGTACTCACGCGCCAGGCAGAGCAGGTTCGTAAAGCGATCGAGTTTCCTCAATCTCATGACCTGATGCTGGAGTTGCGGATCGTCAAACGTCGGCCGGCCGGACCTTGAGGCGCTCATGCCTTTTCCTCATCGAAGACTTATGGATCGTCATCCAACACCGTCATCCGACCCGTCGTGGCTTCTGCTTACTCCTTTCCATTCCATCGGGAATCCCATGTTCCAATTCTCTATCATTCTGTCTGACGACTCGACGCAACGCAAAGAATTCATCCCCAAATCACCCAAATCGCGCAAAATTCCAGGCATCGATGGATGGCGTACATCATCTGATCGAAGAGCTAAAGCGTTATTCACGGCCAGCAAGCTGCTCCAGGCCGGTCAGGAGCCATGCGCTCAGGTGTACATCGACAAACGGCTTGGCCATGGTCGCCCGCGCGTTGACGGGGGTTCGCTTACCATGCTACCTTCGATGAGGCTTTTAAACCTTTGCACGTATCTGGCAGTCGCTCTGTGTCGAGCGCGGAATCTTGTCGAGATTCGCACGATCCGTGGAGCCGAACCGGCGCCCTTAGGGTCATGAACATGGCGAGCGATCTCGAAATCCACGATGCTGCCTCGTCGTCGGCCCTATCTTGCGGATACGATCGCCACTTCCGGACCCTTGCCGAATCTCTACCTCAGATCGTCTGGCTGGCGTCCGCGGACTGTTGCGTCGGTTATCAGAACCGCAGGTGGTGCGAGTACACCGGGCTGTCGTCCGCGGACTCGATGGGTTCCGGCTGGAAGCGGGCGTTCCACGCCGACGACCTGCCGGAGACTCTGAGGCGATGGGAACGGGCGGTGAGGGAGGGCGAACCCTGCGAGCTGGCCTTTCGTCTCAGGCGGAGCGACGGGGTCTACCGCTGGTTTCAGGGCCGGGCCGAGCCGCTCCTGGACGATGAAAACCGGCCGGTCGGGTGGTTCGCGGTATGCGGCGAGAGCGACGACCCGGTGCGAGCCGAGCAAAGCCTGCGACCAGCTCTCACACCAGGACAACGATTGGACCGGAAGCTACTCGAAAAAGTACTGGCGATCGCGCCAAGTTACATTTACGTTTTTGACATCGCCGCACGTCAAAGCGTCTATGGAAATCAGGAGGCCGGGAACTCCATTGGCTACTCGGAAGACGAGCTTGCGGCGATGGGCTCGGAGCTGCTGTCCACGCTCATGCATCCGGCCGATCTGGCACGGTTCGACGAGCACCTCGCACGCCTCGATTCCGCCCGGGACGACGACGTCCTGGAGTTCGAGTACCGGATGCGGCACAAGGACGGAAGCTGGCGCTGGTTCCGCAGCCGGGACGCCGTTTTCGACCGCTCTTCGGC
>JBAUOX010000107.1:0-4991 GCA_049579985.1 Isosphaeraceae bacterium
CAGGAAGTCTACGTCGCGCGCCACCTGCGAGACCGCAAGCTGCAACGGGCGCTGCTTCAGTTCTTCAAGCCGGAAAATTACTTCGAGGTCCGCAAAGCCCTGCAGGCAGCGGGCCGCACCGACCTGATCGGCTCCGGCTGCGACGCGCTGATACCATCCCAGCCGCCGAAGGCGGCCATCGAGGCGCGGAGATAGCGGGCGAATGAGGAAGCACACGGCGACCATTACCATTCCATCGCCAACCCAGCGAAGGGCGAGCCGCTCGGCGAGCGCGGCTTGCCGAATCCGGGCTACCGACCGGGGCGGAAGACAGCACGTCGTCAGGACAAGAAGCGTCAACGCAAAGGCGGCGGTAATTGACCGCTCTGTCGAACGCCTCGGGCTCGTTCCGTGCGTTGAGGGCAACGCGAGTCCGCAGCCTCACAGCGTCAGTCGAGGCGACTGAAGCGCGCAAGAGTACAGCCCTAACACCCAAGCTCAGCGGACCCGCACCGCCGATTGAGGATCGACTTCAGAGGAATCGCCGCGGTGGTGCGGGGACCGCCGCAGCGCGCGGTCAGGCGGGGGCTCCGCCGAGTAGCAGCCCCAATCGGCGGACGACTTCAACCACCACCCCTTCGGGCGCCTCGCTCACAGCAGCTCCGCCCCGGCGGGCGGCCCGGCCGCCCACTCCTCGTGCAGGTTCTCGGGCGTGATCCCGGACAGCAACTCGGCGAGGGTCGCCGGGCCCTCGGGCCGCACGACCAGTCGGCCGCCAGCCAGCTCCAGTTCGACCGGCCCGCCGTCGCGCAGACCGGCCTGGAACGCGAGCGCCTCGGGCACGACTACGGCCAGGCCGCCGGAGCATTTCTCAACTCGCGTGCGCATGAAAACCTCCGATACTACCAGTCTACGTACCGATACCATGCGACGCAATGGGAGGCCGCTCGCAGCCTTGACTCTCCTCCGCCCAACGCCCCAGATCAGCGGGCCGCCGCAGGGCCGGGTTAGGCGGTCTGCTTGCGGGCGAGCAGCGCGCGGATCTCCGGGACCAGTTCCGTCGGCACCGACATCAGCGTCATCCCCTCCGCCTCCCAGGCCGCCTCGATCTCGGCGGCCCGCTCGTCCTCGTCCTGCGAGTCGTAGTGCTCGATCACCTCGCGAATCCGTGCCTCGTCCCAACCGGGCGGAAATTTTTGATCGCTCATCGCGTTTTCCTCCGTCGTGACCCCATGCCCATAGATGTGGGGCAGGCCGGTGTCGGGGTCGAGGTAGAAGCGGATGTCCACAAGCGGCCTCCGTGCAACTGGCTGAATTCCATCATCGCACTTCGCGAGGGCCGTCGCAAGCGGTGTCTTCGTCTTCGCCGCCTAATTGGTCACACGGCGTCCTACCGCACTCCGCGGCTGGCATCCATCTTCCTCGTGATGCGATCTCCGGATATCCTGATCTTAATGCGGATAGCCCACGACATCGCCACCTGTATGTACGACACCGGGCTCGATCCGTTCACCGGTCAGGAAGTCTACGTCGCGCGCCACCTGCGAGACCGCAAGCTGCAACGGGCGCTGCTTCAGTTCTTCAAGCCGGAGAATTACTTCGAGGTCCGCAAGGCCCTACAAACAGCGGGCCGGCACGACCTGATCGGCCCTGGCTGCGACGCGTTGATCTCAGCCCAGCCGCCGCAGGCGGCTTTGCAGGCCCGGATGGCCAAAGCGCGCAGCGAGCTGACCGAGGGTCAGTATGTGCATACAATCGCCCAGCCTGGGACAAAGACGCCTCGGGCGACAGCTCTTGAGCGCGGGCCCGGTAGCGGATACCGGCCGCATCGCAAGACGGCCCGGCGCCGACCCCACTGAACTGAACGTCAGGAAGCCGCCCCGCGCGAGGGCCACGGTGTTCACCAGACTCGAGGTTTGCCCCGGATGGTTCGTAAAGACTCTCGACGCCCTGCTGCTGCCGGGGGAAAACCGCCGGGTCCAGCTCACCCGTCTGGCTCGCGTGAAAGGGTGTTCCGCGGCAAGCCCGGCTACGCACCGTCGGACGGGCCCGGCCGCCGCGCCACGAATTCTGGCGGCAAGGCCCCCGGTCCCGGCCCCGGTGCCAGGCAAGCCGGTACCCCACGTCCCGGTCCGACCCAGGTGAAGTCACTTCCGGCCGTGGCGAACCTGACGACATCTGTCGCGCCCGCCGTGCTGCGGGCTGTCTTCGATTCGGGCGCAAGGCTCGAGCCCGCGGTGGCCCAGGCGTTGCGGACCCACCCCGACGTGCGGAGGAGCGATCGCCACCTGGTGCTGCGCTCAATGGCCGCCCTCTGCCGCTGGTGGGGCTGGATCGAGCCCCTTCACCTGCTGCATGTGGAGGATCAGCTCATGCTTGCCACCTTGCTCGATTGCCATGAAGTCGACGGGATTTGCAGGGCCTGGGCCAGCAAGTCCGGGCGGCCCTTCGATCGTTTGATGGCGGTCGGCGATGCTCCAGGCTGGACCGCCCGGGCGGAGGGACTCAAGCGGTGGGTGGGAGGCGGGCCGGTGACGGCCGACCCCTGGCTGCTCTTTCCCGCCTGGTTCCGCGACCAGCTTCCCGTGCCGCCCGGCGATGCGCCGGCCAAGGCACGCCGGCTGGCCTTGCTGCACGCCTTGCAGACCCGCTTGCCGCTCTGGGTCGGGGTTCGCGGCGCCACGGAGAAGGCAATCTGGAACGAGCTGCGCGAGGCCGGTCTGAAGCCCTGGATCCACCGTCGTCTTACCACCGCGGCCAGGTTTGATCCGGATACCGATCTCACATCCCTGAGGCCCTACCGTGAGGGTGATCTGGCCATCGACGACCTCTCATCCCAGGCCTTGGGGAAAGTCTGTGATCCGGACCCGGGCGAGCGCTGGTGGGACGCAATCGGTGGCACCGGCCTGCACGCGCTTCATCTCGGTGCGCTGATGGAGAACAAGGGGACCGTGGTCACAACTTTCGAGCACGACAAGCGCCGCCACGAGACGGCAATCCGGCTGCGGCGGTTTCCCTTCCGCAACATCGCCGCGAAGCTCTGGGACGGCCGCCGCTGCCCCGGCAAGCCGGGCTCGTTCGACGGCGTGCTCGTGGATGCACCGTGCTCGGCAGTGGGAAACTGGCGCAGGCACCCCGAGCTTCGCTGGATTGTCAAGAAAGAGGACCTGCCCCAACTGGTCGAGCGCCAGCAGCAACTTCTCGACGCTGCCAGCGCGGCCGTCCGTCCCGGCGGGACGCTGATCTACTCGGTGGCGACAGCCACGGTGATCGAGACGCTCGATGTGATCACCGCCTTCCTCGGCTCTCACCCCGAGTTCCGTCTCGATCCCTTCCCCCACCCCCTCGAAGAATCGAGCACCGCCGGCACACTCCAACTCTGGCCGCACCTGCATGACTCCGAGGCACGGTTCATTGCCCGGATGGTGCGGAAGACGTCACCTTCCTGAAGGCAGCATGGCAGATGGAACTGGCAGATGGCAAGAACAGCCGAAATGCCGTCACTTTGCCATTGCCATTCGTCAAGTGTCATTTGCCATGCTGAACCCATCTGTCATTTGCCATGCTGAACCCAATAGTCCCGGAGCCTCGCTAGAGTTGGCTCCGCCCAGTGATCTTTACGATGCCCTGGGGGAGGCGCTGAGACGAGTGACCCCGGAGGACATCCTCGGTTAGTTCCGGCACGCCGGCCTGTGTGCAACTCATGGGTAAACCGCAGCAAAGCGGTCAATAAGCGCTCCGTCCCCCTTTTCCCCCGCGGAAGGAGTTCGTTACCGTAGGTTTTCACACGACTGGGGCTGGGACCCCAATATTACGCATTTGGTGTGATGACCCCGTCTGTCCCTCCAGCGGAGCACCAGGCTCAGCAGAATACTCCCGCCCCCACCGACGATGGTCAGCATGAGAGTCGACGGCTCGGGGACCACGATCGTACCTGGCTGGATCGTGATCGTGCCGTCGGACATGGTAAATGGGATCGAGCTGGCTGGGATTTGGTTGTCCGAGATCAGGGTGCCGCTCGGTGCCGTGCTGATGTCGAACGGGATGATCGAGACCGGGACAATTCCCGGGGCGGCATTCGCGTCCACAGTGAAGGAGATAAACCCCAGACCGAAGCTGCTGCCGGGGTTCAGCGTCGTGGACGTGCCGGAGGCCGCCACGGTGTCGAACCCCTGCAGGTCGATCGTCGGTGGCGGTGGAGGAGGGCTGACGATCAGGCTGCCCCCGAAGAACGAGTCGGCGGTGCTGTTGCCGGCGAAGATGTAATTGGCCGTAGCCGTGGTGGCGTTGGTGAACAGGACCCCCGAGCTGATCGGCACTTGGAGCTCGAACTGGAAGCCCGCGACGTTGAACGATTGGGTATTGGTCGAAGGGTTGAGCAGGTCGAGTTCAAGAGTACCGGCAAAGCCAGGTGGCACGGTGACATTCGTGTTGGCTGGGACGACCTCGACGACGAGGGAACCGCCGCGGGCGGTTATGGGATGTCCGATGGCGCCCAGTAGTACAACCGCCGCGGCCATTGCGCCGAGGGGAGACAGTCGGCGGGGCCGGACCGGCAACCTCGAGGAGGTGAGGACTTGCGTTCGGGTTCGAATCACGGCGAGCATGGTGGTTGGTTGCCTCCGAAAAAAAACACAGTGGCGACATCTTTGCGCATAACGATCCTACGGGGGGCGTCCGGATGCTGTGGTGCCCCTGGGTCGCGAGAGCGGCGCGGGTCCGTGGATCACAATCCCGGTAGTTTCGTGCCTTTGCGAATGCGGACAGCCAAGTAATCGTTCATGTCGACCACACCGTCGCCCACCACGTCCGCCCAGACTGAATACGGCTGGTTCGCGGCGGTCTCGTTCATCACGTCGACCGCGTCCAGGACCGTCACGACGCGGTCGCCGTCGACGTCCCCCGGCAGCACGGAGAAGCCCATCCCCAGGTTGCTCAGCAGCGGAATGTTTGAGGTCGTCGTGTGCACGCCTTTGGCGCTGGTGCCGTCGAGCGCCATCATCAACTGATCG
>JBAUOX010000108.1:0-1628 GCA_049579985.1 Isosphaeraceae bacterium
GCGGTGATCAGCGCGGCGAGGGTGCCGTCATCACCGGGCACAGTGAGTCGCCATCGCCCCGAGCCCGTTTCCGGATCGAACCCGAGCTGGAACCGGGCCTCGTGGAAGACACTCCACTCCCGGACCATTTCGGGGTTAAAGAACGAGATCACCGCTTCAAGAGGCTTGCCAAGCTGGTCGGGATCGCGCGTTGACCGCTTCCAGGCCGCGAGCGCCGCCGCGGGGTGTGGCGCGGCACATCCCTCAAACAGGCGCAGCACCGCGGCGGCCTGCCGATCGGGATGAATCAGGCGCACGACGATGGGCTCGCCGGACGTCGCCTGCTCGAACTCAAGCGCACTTGCCCGCGGCTCCATCAAGACCAATCCCGCAAGCAGAGCGACGTAGGCTGCGATGAACGCGCAGACTTTTTGGATGAACTGTTCGATAGCCGCGCTCCCTCGCCCGATCCTGCTCGAGTCACCAATGCCATTCTGCGAATCGAGCCGGGCGGTAACAAGGCGGATTCGCCGCATGCGTGCTTACAATTGGCCTCAGATGATCGAAATGATGGTAAACTATTGTCCCTGAAGCGTAGAATCTCGAACTGTCCGTGAAAAACCGATAACACGCAACCAGAGATTCGCCTCGATGACGAGCCGACCCGTGAGACGACTTTTGTTGACCCTTGCTGGTCACACGATCTTCTGCCTGTTCGAGACCTCGGCTCCGGGTCAACCGGCCGCCGGCGCCTCCCGGCAGCAGGCCAATCCGCCAGGCAGCTCGTCGGCCGCGGAACCGCCCGGAACGGACGCGCCGCGGACGGACGCGCTGATCGGCAAGTTTGAGATCCTGGCCACCTACACCTACGCGAAGGCCTTGCGTGCCGGCCTGTCCGAGCCCGAGGCCAAGCAGCGCGGCATTGTGGCGGCCGTGATGGGCGCCCGAGCCCGAGGCGTGAGCCGGGGAGGCCCGCGAGCCCCAGCCGATTCCAGGACATCGAAGCAAGGCGCGGCAATCAAGAAGCAGACGCTCACCGCCGCGACGTTCGACGAGCAGATCGCCTCCAAAATGCAACCGTTCTACGGCTCGGTGTTTCTGCCGACGATGAAGCAACTGGTCGACACCCGCCTGACCTATGACCAGGTCAAGAACATCCTCAAGATCCCGCCGGCCGTCGGCGCCAAGATCACCGCCAAACAGTTTGAAGAGCGGACGGCAGCCTATTGGAAAGCATCGGGAAAACCCGGCCCTCGATGATACGCAGGCAGGCCGTCTTGGGAACTGGCCGTCGTCCGAGACTGCGTTCGGCTCCGGTTGACCGCAGTGGACGGGCGGTTCAGGAGACCACGGCCCGAACCAGCTTGTGCAAGACTAACCTTTCACCGGTACTGGAGGGCGTCCGGTAGAGAAAAGTAGAGATTCCGGCAGCCAGCAAGGCCCGAAAAACCATTGGTGTCGGTTCGTCTTTCCCTCTAACGCCTTGATGCGTTTCAGGTTATCGCGATGGCGACTCTTCCGATACCCGGCCTGCTGGCGGAATTCGTGGTTCTCGGCTTGCAGGCGGTGGACTAGGGCGCGCAGCTCAGCCACTTCCGGGCTCAAGTTCTCCACCGGGGAGGCCAATCGCTGGATGTCACCCACCAAGT
>JBAUOX010000109.1:0-12033 GCA_049579985.1 Isosphaeraceae bacterium
GCCCGCACCGGCGCCCCGGCCAGGGCCATGACCGCGGCCACGCCGGCCGTGCGCAGGAGCGTGCTCTTGCCGGACATGTTCGACCCGCTCACGACGAGAGCCCGCACCGAACCCCCCAGGCTCAGATCGTTGCGCACGCACTCGGCCGCGGGGATCAAGGGGTGCCCCAGGCCTTCGGCTTCGAATCGAGCGCCGGAGGCGACGATCTCCGGGAACGGGTCCGACGGGTTCTCGGCCGCATAGGCCGCCAGCGCGCAGAGGGCCTCGAACTCCCCGACCGCCCTCAACCAGCCGGCAATGGCGGGTCCCTCGGCACCACGCCAAGCATCGACGGCCATGGCAAGCTGGGTTTTCCAGAGTAGTACCGCCGCAACGGGGAAGAAGAACTGATTCTTCCGCGCGTCCAGGAACTGGACCAGGCGGGCGAGGCGGCGAATCTGGACCGACGCGGGCCGCCCATGAGTCTCGAGCGACACGTTGAGTCGCCGGAGCAAGGCCGATTGGGACGGCTCACGTTCCAGCCGGTCCAGTAAGTCGCCTAGCAAGACCAGGTCGTGCGCCCGCTCGTCCACGGCCGCCAGCACGCGCCGGACCCGCTCCGCCAGCCAGAGAGCGAAGGCGATCTCGATGGCCAGTGTCACCAGCAGCGGAATGACGCCGGATTCGAAGCAGGCCCAGCCGATCGCCACGGCCGCACCCAACAGAGCCAGGATCGCGGCCGCGATTCTCAGCCCGCTGCCGGGAAAGACACGCGGGGCCTTGCCCCATGCGGCCAGGGCCTCCGGATCGATCCCCGAGCGGACGTCTGAGCCCAGCAGCTCGAGGTCCTCGCGCAGATCGAGCCTGGGCCGCAGCTCGGTGAGGGCCTCGTGCCGCTCGGTAAGCGTCTCCGGCAGGGCCGGCGCCAGCAGCCAGGATGCCAGTGCGTCCTCGCCGGCGCGGGTCCGGGCAGTGCAAAGCCGCTCGAAGAGCGAGCCTGCACCGAACAGGTCGAGATCGGCGGCATAAGGGTGGTTCAGATCGAGAAATCCCAGTCCACTGACTCCGGTTCCGGCCCACCGATCCTCCATCCGGGCCAGCCCCTTGGCATAGAAGTCCATCGCCCGGCCAGCCCGCCCACTCCGCCGTCGCAGCGGTTCGTGCACCACAACCAGAGCGACGAACACCACCAGCGGCACGATCAGCCAGAGAGCACTGGGCCAGTGCGTTCGGTACACGAAAAAGGCCAGCATCAGCCCCGCCGAGAAGACGACCAGACGCGTATCGGCAACGTGCTGCTCGAGCCGGCTCCAGCGCTCGCGAGCCCCTCGTCGCTCGTTGAAGCGGCGCTGATACTCGGCCCGGAGATCATCCCCCGCGGGTGTTTCTGCTTCGACCTTCCGCACTTTCCGCCCCGCCGCGTCACAGGAGATGAGCAAAGCAGTCAAGATAGCCGATCCTGGTATCGCCCTCAACTGTGTCGAGGCTTTAGCCCGCGGAATCCACGCCACCGGGCCCCCGAAGGGGTGGGCAGTAGAGGAGCGCCGCAATTAGGGCTTCAGCCCGTTCTCCTCTTGACCTGTTGATCGTATCAGGCTACGATTTATCTATGAAGCTTACTGTCCAGATCCAGGTTGTTCCGGACAAGGTCCAAGACGCAGAGCTGCGTCGAACCGTCGAACGGTTTAACGAGGCGGCGAACTGGGTCGCCGGTGAATTGTTCGCCCAGGGCGTGACCAACAAGCGCCTCGCACAGAAGCTGGTTTATCGAGAGCTTCGCGACCGATTCGAGCTTACGGCACAAACCGCAATCCTGGTCATCCATCGTGTCTGTGAAGCCTACAAACGGGACAAGGACAAGCGACCCAAGTTTCGCAAGCATGCCGCGATCACCTACGACGCGAGAGTCATGCGATTCATCGGGCTGGACAAGGTGAATCTCTGGACGTTGGCCGGTCGCCTGGTCATTCCTATCCTGATCGGCAAGTACCAAGCTGAGCAGTTCACCCATACCAAGGGTCAGGCTGACCTGGTGCTTCGTCATGACGGCAAATGGTTCCTCCTGGTCACGGTGGATGTCCCCGACGCCGCACCGATTCCGGCCACCAATTTCATGGGGGTGGACTTCGGGGTGGTGAACATCGCCATGACCGAGGACGGCGATAAGTTCTCCGGCGAGACGAGCGACGCGACACGCCGGCACTATGGCCAGCGTCGCAAAGCGTTGGGCAGGGCCGCGGGTGCCAAGCGGAGAGCGAGCAGGCGGCCCAAGAACATCCGCAGGGCCACGCAGCGAACCAAGGCCAAGGAAGCCAGGTTCCGCAAGCACGAAAACCACTGCATCGCCAAGAAGATCGTGGAGACCGCCAAGGGCACCGGGCGTGGGATTGGCCTCGAAGACCTCGAAGGCATTCGCGACCGAGTCTCGGCTAGGGGCGGAGAACAGCGCAACAGGCTCTCGGGTTGGGCCTTCTTCCAGTTGCGGACCTTCGTGGAGTACAAGGCCGCGCTGGCTGGAGTGCCCGTCGTGGCGGTGGACCCTCGCAATACCAGTCGCACTTGCCCCGAGTGCGGCCATTGCGAGAAAGCCAACCGCAAGAGCCAGTCGGAATTCGAGTGCCGCGCGTGGACATCGTTCGCATGCAGACCTCGTCGGGGCTCGGATCATCGGGTCCAGGGCCAGGGCGTCCGTAACGGCGCCTAAGCATGCGGGACCCGTCCCAGCGTGAACCTGAAAAGGAAAGCTACCGGGTTTCAACCCGTGTAGATCGTTACGTCTCCAGAAGCCGGCAGCGAGGGCGGAACGCACGCAGCTCGCTCCTTTACAGCTTCTGCTTCGTCTGCTAGGCTCGCGCATGGTGTCGTGCCGGCTTCATGAGGGCCATCTTTATCTTTCAACAGGCCACTGGCAAAGGAACTTCGCTCCATGAGCTCTCGAGCGGAAGTCCATTCGATTGACGCACTCAAGGACTTCCGCACCGCTCTGGCCCTGTACTCCGAGGATACGCTCTCGGCGCTGGGCGCGGTCGAGGCCGAGGTGCGACGCACCAGCCAGTGGCTCCAGCAGGAACGCCCCTACTACTGGCAGGAACAGATCAAGAGGCGCCGCGAGCAAGTGGCGTCGGCCCAAGCCGAGGTGTTCCGCCGCCGGCTGCAGAAGATGCCCGATTATTCGCCGTCGCTCAGTGAACCGATGGAAATCCTGCGGCGAGCCGAGGCAAGCCTGCAAGACGCCGAGAAGCGGCTCTTGCAGGTCCGTAAGTGGCAGCCCCTGTTTCACCAGGCCGTCCTCGAATACCACGGCAGTATTCAGCGAATCAAGGATCTCGCCGCCTCGGACGTCCCCCGCGCGCTAACCGCGCTGACCCGAATGATTGACGCGCTGGAGGCGTATCTGCGGGTAACACCGCCGCCGGGACTGGGACTGGAGACGAGCCCGGCGCAGCCGCAGCCGCAGCCGCGGACAATGGCGGCCCCGGCCGAATTCGAGACGATCGCCATCAAGGTCATCGACGACGAGCCAGCCGTGGCAGCCGAGGGGGAAGCGATAACTGGGGCTGCCGCGGAGGCGGGTCCGCGACGTGAGAAAAGGGCGGAGGCTCAGGTCGACGACGAAGGCGAGGACGGGGCAGGTGGCCCCACCGGGTCGTGACCGGGCGGCGGCCGGGCAGACTCTCTTTCATTCAATCCGGAGGTGACGACGCATGCCCAACGCAAAAGTCCTGATGGGCTCGAACCGGTTGAAGCAGACCATGCGAGCCCTGAAGGACCAGTGGTTGATCACGGAAGCGACCTGGAGCGATACGGTCCGCCGAAGGTTCGAGGACCGCTATCTTGGTCCCCTCGATCCGGCCGTCGACGCCGCAGTGAACGGGATGCAGGAGATGGCCGAGGTCCTCGACCAAGTCCGCCGCGATTGTTCTGACCGGAGTGAGACACTGTGAGCATGTCGACCTCGCTGCGCACCGTTGCCGAGGCGGAACCGGGTCCCGCCTCCAAACCGCAAGGGGTGCCCGGCGATCCCGCGGGGCCAGAGCTGCCCGCTCGTCAGCGCGCGGCCCTGCGCGATCTCTTGCGCCTGGTGGTCGATCGGGCTGCGGCCGAGGACGATGCCAATCAGTCGCGGGTCTCGAACGACGCCAAGGTCGACACCGGGTACGCCAAGACACGCCTGGGTCTCGTCGAAAAGTACCAGTCACTCGACCGCGAGGCCCGGTCCGACGACGAGCAGCGTCGTCGCATGATCATCGACGACGCGATGGTCGGAGAGTCGAAGGCCAAGGCCGACTTCGCCGCGTCCAGCCGGCAGATCGCGAGCGAGTTCGACTCTCTCCGTGAGTCGGTCAAGAACGAATACAATCGCGCCCGCGGCGACGCTGCGAGCCAGCTCGACGCCGGCAATCGCAAGGCGGCCACCGAGCAAACCCAGGCGCTGCAGCCCTTGAGCAGCGCCCTCGAGGTCTCCGACGGCTTCCGCGCCCGGCTGGCGACCGTTGCCGCCGAGTATGGCAAGTTCAAGCTCGTGCCCGATCTGCCCGGCCCGGCTCGCGAGTCGTACTCGAAATTCACAGAACCGGTCGATGAGCTGTTCAAACGCCTGGGACGGATGGAACCCACCATCAAGATCCTCGAGGGTCTGATCATCCCGAAGTCGATGAAAGGCGCGCGCGAAGCTTGGGTTTTCATCGTGCCGCTTCTCTTCTGCGTGGGCATCGCCATCGTGCTGGAAATGCCGGCCGCCGGCATTGCCGGCCTGGCCCTGACCGGGCTGGCGGCCGGTGGACTGTTGCGAACCTGGCTGGTCCAGCTTTCCAAGACCCAGCTCCAGCGGCTATACAACCCGCTCGTGCAATCGCTTGCCGACGCCGACGGATTGACCGCCTACTGTCGCGCGCAGGCCGAAGCCCGCTATGCCGAGGAACGCAAGCGGCTGGCCACCCGGCACGAAGAAGACATGAAGCGCGCCAAGGAAAGTCACGTCCGGGCTATCGACATCGGCGAGACCAAGCGCGATGAGCGGATCCGCCAGATCAACGAGCTTTACGCCCAGCGGATGGTCGACGTCCAGACCACCCGGGCGCGCGAGATGAGCGAGGCCGTCGAGTCCCACCGGCTGCGGATGTCCGAGATTCAAACGCAATCCGAGCGCAGCCTCGTGAAGCTGGACGAGCAATACAAAAGTCTGAAGGAACAGGTCCGCGTCCGCTACGAGACAAAGTGGACCGCGCTGGCCGCCCGCTGGCGCGACGGGATGGAACGCGTCAGCTCCGAGCTCTCCGCGGTGCAGCGGACCGTCGACGAGATCGGCCCGACCTGGGATGACCCCTCCTGGCCCGACCGCCCCTTGACTCGGCGAGTACCTTCGGTCATCCGCATGGGCACTGTCGCGGTCGAGCTTGCCGCCCTGGAGCGGGGAGTCTCGTCCGACCCCCGGCTGATGGACGGCATCGCCCGCGAGTTCGAGCTCCCCGCCCTGCGGCCTTTTCCTGCCGCGGCCAACCTGCTGATCGAGACCCCCACCGAGGGTCGAGCCGCGGCGATGGCGGTGCTCCAGGCCTCGATGTTTCGCATCCTGACCAGCCTGCCGCCGGGCATGGTCCGGTTCACGATCGTCGATCCGATCGGCATCGGACGCGACTTCGGTGCTTTCATGCACCTGGCCGACTTCGACCCGGCCCTGGTCACCAACCAGGTCTGGACCGATCCTCGTCAGATCGAGGAGCGACTCGCGGAGCTGGAAGCGCACATGGAGACCGTGATGCAGAAGTACCTGCGTAACGAGTACCCCTCCATCGAGGCCTACAACGCCGTGGCCGGCGAGCTGGCCGAGCCCTATCGCGTCCTGGTCGTCGCCGACTTTCCTACCAAGCTCGACGAGAGGGCCGCCGGCCGGCTGGCGGCCATCGCCGCTGGCGGCGTGCCCTGCGGCGTGCTGACGCTCGTGGCGGTCGATTCCTCCAAGACAATGCCCTCGGGTTTCGGCCTGAACGACCTTCGTCCCCACTGCGCTCATCTGACGTGGAAGGACGGAGCGCTGGCCTGGGACGACCCTGATCTGGCCGCATTTCCACTGACCCTGGATCCACCGGCTGCCGCGGAGTTCGCCACTCGCCAGATCCAGAAGATCGGCGCGGCGGCCAGGGCCGCCAAGCGGGTCGAGGTTCCCTTCGAGTTCATTGCCCCACCGCGGGAATCCTGGTGGACCAGGGACAGCCGCGCCGGGATCGACGTTGCCCTCGGCAAGGCCGGCGCCACCAAGCGGCAGCACCTGACGCTGGGTCAAGGCACCTCGCAGCACGTGCTCATCGCCGGCCGTACCGGATCGGGCAAGTCCACCCTGATGCATGCCCTGATCACCAACCTGGCGCTTTGCTACAGCCCCGACGAGATCGACCTTTACCTGGTCGACTTCAAGAAGGGCGTCGAATTCAAGATCTACGCCACCTTCGCTCTGCCTCACGCCAGCGTGGTGGCGATCGAAAGCGAGCGCGAGTTCGGCATCAGCGTGCTCCAGCGGCTGGACCTGGAAATGCGGCTGAGGGCCGACAGGTTCCGCGATGCCGGCGTGCAAGACCTCAGCGGTTATCGCAATGCTCCCGGCACGCCTCCCCTGCCCCGGATCCTGCTGGTGGTGGACGAATTCCAGGAGTTCTTCGTCGAGGAAGACAGGATCGCCCAGGAGGCTGCGCTTTTGCTCGACCGCCTGGTCCGCCAGGGCCGGGCCTTCGGCGTTCACGTCCAGCTTGGCTCGCAGTCGCTGGGCGGGGCGTTCACCCTGGCCCGCAGCACCCTGGGCCAGATGGCTGTGCGCATCGCCCTGCAATGCAGCGAGGTCGACGCACTCTTGATCCTGGCCGAGAACAACCTGGCCGCCAAGTGGCTGTCCCGACCGGGCGAGGCCATCTACAACGACGCCAACGGAGCGCCCGAGGGAAACCATTTCTTCCAGGTCGTCTGGCTCCCCGACGAGCGGCGCGAAGACTACCTGAAGCAGATCCGCGCCATGGGTAACGAGCGCGGGGGCGCCCTGCCGCGGTCGCCGATCGTCTTCGAGGGTGACGCCGCTGCCGACCTGTCGCGCAATCCCCTGCTCCGCCAGCAGCTCGACCTGCCGGACTGGCCCGAATCGTTGCGTTCGGCCCCAGCCTGGATCGGCGACCCGGTGGCCATCAAAGAGCCGACCTCGGCCCTCTTCCGCCGGCAGGGAGGCAACCACCTGCTGGTCGTCGGCCAGAACGACGAGGCGGCCATGGGTGTCACCGCGGCGGCCATCGTCAGCCTCGCCGCCCAGTACCCTCCCGCGGCCGATGGCAGCACGCGCTCCGGGGCCAGATTCTTCGTGCTCGACGGCACGCCCGAAGATCACCCCCAGGCGGGAGTTCTGGGCCGGGTCGCCACATTGCTGCCCCACGGCATCAAGGTTGGCGGCTGGCGCGACGCTGCACAGTTCCTCGCCGCCGTTGCCGGCGAGCTGGCCCTGCGCCAGCAGCCCGTCGCCAGCGAGGCTCCGGAGCTTTTCCTGTTCGTTCACGACCTGGCCCGGTTCCGCGATCTGCGCCGTCGCGAGGACGACTTCGGCTTCGGCCGCAAAGAGGATGACCTCGCGCCGCCGGACCACCTTGACATGATCCTCCGCGAAGGTCCTGGCCTGGGCGTGCACCTGATCGCCTGGTGCGACACCGTGAACAACCTCAACCGCTGCTTCACCCACCAGCAGTTGCGCGAGTTCGAGATGCGCGTGCTCTTCCAAATGAGCCCGACCGACTCCGGCGGTCTGCTCGACTCGCCCGCCGCCAGCAAGCTCGGCCGCAACCGCGCCCTCTTCGCCAGCGAGGAGCAGAACCGGCTCGAGAAGTTCCGGCCGTATGGACTGCCGCACGAAAAGTGGCTCGGTGAGACTGGCGAGCGGTTACGAAAACGAACGCCGGCTGCGAGCGAGATGGGATGATCCGCTGACGGGTCAGGACCTATTCGTCCTCTTCGTCTTTCTGCTCCTCTGCTTCCCACTTTGCCAGCCAGGCCTTGGCTTTACGCTCAGCGTCGGCAAGGTCCGCTTCCGTGAGGCGAAGCTTGGCGGCCAGGGCCTGGGCGTCGTCCTGAGCGCGGCGGGCGAGATCGCGATTGCGGCGGGCCGCGTGGGGATTGGCCGCATCCTGGCTCGCCGCCAGGGCGGCCTGAGCGTCGGCCTGGAGGAAAAGGGCATCGCGCTCGGCCCAGGCATAGCCACAATCGCGGGCCAGGCGGAGGGCTTCCTCCGCGTCATCGGCGGCCCGGGCCGCGCTGTCGGTTTCGGCCTCGAGCAACCGCGCCCGGCCGCGGACCACGAGGGCGTCGGCATGGACGAGCCGCATCCCACGGGGAGCAGCCAGGGCGAGGGCCTCGCCAGCGAGGCGGAGAGCGTCCGCAGGGTCTTGCCGCTCCAGGGCGACCTGGCCGGCGGTGACATGAAGGCGGGCGAGATCGAAAAGGATCTGGCCGCGGTGGAGGATGGGCTCGGCCTCGCGCAGCGCGGCCTGGGCCTCGTCGAGCCGGTCCTCGGCCAGGGCACACCAGCCGAGCATCCAGTAGCCCACGGCCATGTCCACGTTCCACCGGAGGTGTTCGAAGATGCGGAGATTGGCAGGGGTGCGGTGGGCTGCCAGGGACGGATGACCGCTGCGGAGAAGCAATTCTGCCCACTGGATCCCGCGAGTGCTGGACAGCTCATCGGAGTTGGGATTGTTCTTCTTTTCCAGCTCGTTGGCAAGGGCGAAGTCCTCGGCGGAAGAGTGAAGCTGCCTGCTTGACGCCGACAGGGCTAGAGCCCACCCGCGGCAGGCGTGGTTGTAGAGTACTTCCTGCTCTTCGCTCGTCTCCAATGCAAGTCGGAGGGCTTCGTCAGCAGCTTCCTTCGCATCCGCCAGCCGGCCGAGGTAGACGAGCAATCCCGACTTGTTTTGCAGGCTAATATTGAGATTGATGGCATTCTTCATCTCACGGGCGATGTCATACCTTTCACTGAGGAAGCGAATCGCGGTGTCGTACTGACCGCTTATCGCGGCAAAAACGCCAACCAAGTTCAGGTAGAATCCCGGATGTCTCCGACCTGTCTTTTCCTCGCACTGATTCCGCCGCCCTTCATCACGGACGAAGCCGAGGGCGCAGGAGAGCCCCGCAGTCGGAGCCGGAATCCACCTGAACACGTCGCCATTCGCCAGCCGGGCTCGGAAAAGCTCATCGGCGGCCTGGAACTCGCCCGCGTCGAGGAGCAGCTCGATGGCGAGGAGCACCGGCTCGATTTCCTTCAGGCTCCGGGGCTCCTCGGCGGAAGGCTGGCCTTTGAGCAGATCGGCTGCTCGGCGGGCGGTGGCCGCGCCGGTTCCCAGCAGCAGGGCGCGGAAGTGGTCGCGGAGGATCGGGTGGCAGGCGCTGCCGTGGCCTCCTTCCATAGGCTCGCGCGAGAGGATGCCGCGCACCTGGAGCTTCCTCAGCTCGGCCGCCAGGACATTGTCGTCGGGCAGGGCTTCCCCCCCACCTTCGTCGAAGAGCCCACGCGCGAGCTGGAGGACGGTCTCATCCGCCACGGGCGACCGGAAGAGGGCCACGACGCTGAGCAGCCGCGTTTGCACGGGAGGGAGTCGCTGCTCGTAGAACGTGAGCAATCGACGCAGCTTGTCGTTGAGCGGGGAGCCCGCGGACAGGCCGCGCGTGCTGAAGGCAAGATCGAGGAAGCGGAGCGGATGGTCGCGATCCGCGTCAGGCACGGCTTCGGCAAAGACGCGCAGGCCCAGCGGATGCCCGGCCAGCCGGTTGCTGATCTCCTCGCGCTCGGCCACCGGACCGCGGACGTCCATTTCTCCGAGCAGAGCGGCGCCCTGGTCCGGCAGCAGCCCCGCAAGCTCGAGCTGGTGAAAGGCCGTTCCCAAGAAACGCTCGAGATCGGCGAAGACGAAGCGACTGGTGAGTACGGCCAGACCCTGGTGCTCTTGCTGGCAAAACGCCCCCAGCAGCTCGCGAAGGTCGCCATCGAGAAAACTGCCGTGGCGAGATTCCTCCGGCCCCTCCTGCAAGACCTCGAGCCCGTCCAGCACGATCACGAGAGGATGAGCCCGAACCACCTTGATCGCGGCGCGCACCATGTCTGTTCCTTCCCGCGGCTTCAATGTCCCGAGCCCCTCGTGAGCCCACAGCAGGAACTCGAGAAGGAAATGGGCCGCGTCGCGATCCTGGTAGAAGCTCCAGCCGAATAGCCCGGCGAAAGGCCGGCTCCGCCAGCCGCTTGTGTTCTTGAGCCAGTGGCCCACGAGCGCGGTCTTGCCCGTGCCCCCCACAGCGCAGACCGCAATGGCCCGCAGGTCGCGATCGCGCACCCAGCGGTCCAGCCGGGTCAGCTCGTCGTTGCGGCCGGTGAACTTGTCGTCATTGGTTGTTTCGTGGACCCACTTCGTCGGAACAGGAGCCGGAGCGAACGGACACGCCGGCAGGTTGGGTAGGGTCGCCGGGGTGCTCGATGCGCGGTCGCAGGCCGTTGCCAGGCCCTCGAGCAAAACCTGGAGCGCCGAGTGATCGCCCTCGCGGACGGGATAGAAGAGCGCCCGGACATGGTAGTCGGCCTCGAGGTTCTCGCGCCACTCCTGGATGGCGGTCGCGTCGGGGAGGGCCCCGTCGCTCTCCAGCGTCAGGCCGAGGATGGCAATGTGCCGCGCCGGCGCGCGAGTGCCCTGAAGGTCCCGCATGATCTCGCCGACCATGAAGGTGAACTGGGGGTCATTGAACCCAAACCCGGCGAAGACCAGGTGGTCCTGCTCCCAGAGCCGCTCGAAGGTCTTGCGAAAGAGCCCGGACTTGTAGGCCTGGCCGTATTCGCCGGCATTGAGGACGATTCCCTGCGGACGCTGCCAGTAGCCGTGCAGCCAGAACATCGGGCAGGCGTGTTCCTCGGCGAAGACATCGCCCGTGAGCCAGCGGTGGACCTCGTCGTCATCCTGCCAGGTGGGCGTGCCCGTGGTGAGGCAGCCGGGACGCAGGTCCATCCTGGCGAATTCCAGCGCCGGGTCGTAGTTGGTGGTCACATAGCCGCGGAAGGGGAGACGCACCAGCGCGGCGTGGGTGGGCGTGTAGCGCTTGCCCTCGGAATGATATCGCGGGCCGAAGGTGGCCTTGAGGAAGTTGCGGTACCGGTCCTCGCCCAGCCTGCGGACGATCACGTTCACCCGCTGCTGCGGGTTGGAGGTCTTGTCGGCCTTCCAGCGGACTGCGTCCCTGGCCTCGGCCTTGCCTTCGGCGGCCGCATGATCGGCGAGCTTGTCGATGAATTGAGTCCAGAGGGGATACATCCCCGCCGACGCCCCCGCGCCAACGAAGGCGATCGCCTGCTCCGCGCGAAGCAGTTCTGCCAGGGCGTCGAACACCCGCCGGTTGCCCGGCAGGTCAAGGATTTCATTGAGCTCTGCCATGGGTCGGAGAAAGCATGAGCGCTGGTGTCACGTGTCGAGTGTGTGCCACAATGGATTCTACCACGATCCAGGGTCCGTGGAAGTGCCCCGCCGCGACCGGTCATTCCGCGGCGGGTTGTCCCCGGAACCGTGGCTTTGCCATTTGTCATGTTCCCTTCGCCCGGCCTTAACCAGTAAAATCAGAAACTCGATCAAGACGAGGCCGACGAGTCCCTATCCCGGGAAACCGCACCATGGCTGAGCCGACCCTGCTCAAGACACCTCTCTTCGATTGGCACCAGTCCCACGGCGGCCGGATCGTCGAGTTCGGCGGCTGGCGCATGCCCGTACAGTACTCGACCATCGTCGACGAGCACCAGGCCGTGCGGCAGCGGGTGGGGGTCTTTGACATCAGCCACATGGGCCGCCTCACCTTCGACGGCCCGGGAATGCTGACCTGGCTGGAGCGGGTCACCACCAACCATGTCGCGAAGTTGAATCTCGACCAGATTCAGTACAGCCTGATGGCCAACGATCAGGGCGGCCTGATCGACGACCTCCTGGTCTATCGCCACCAGTACGGCTACTACCTGGTCTGTAATGCTTCGAACCGGCCCGCCGTGCTGGCCCAGCTTGACCA
>JBAUOX010000110.1:0-4559 GCA_049579985.1 Isosphaeraceae bacterium
TCGTCGATGGCGACGATCTGCGGCTACAAGGCGGTCATCCTGGCCGCTGACGCATTGCCGCGGTTATTTCCCATGCTGACCACGGCGGCGGGCACGATTACCCCGGCGCGGGTCCTGGTAATCGGGGCCGGCGTGGCTGGACTCCAGGCCATCGCCACGGCACGCCGGCTCGGCGCCGTCACCTCCGCGTACGACTTGCGGCCGGCCTCCAAGGAGCAGGTACAAAGCCTCGGTGGGCGATTTGTCGAGCTTCCCGTCGAGGTCAAGGACGCGGAAGACGCACGCGGTTACGCGCGGGCGCAGGACGAGGCCTTCTACCAGCGCCAGCGCGAATTGCTGGGGCGGGTCGTGGCCGAGAGCGACATCGTCATCACGGCCGCGGTGGTTCCCGGCAAGAAATCACCGGTGCTGGTCACCAGCGAGATGGTAGAACGCATGGCGCCGGGCTCGGTGATCGTCGATCTGGCCGCGGAACGCGGGGGCAACTGCGAGCTGACCCGGCCCGGTTTGCGCGTGGTCAAGCACGGCGTCACCCTCATTGGCTGGTTCAACCTCGCCAGCTCGGTGCCGTACCATGCCAGCCAGATGTACGCTCGAAACTTGAGCGCGTTCCTGCTTCATATCGTGAAGGACGGAAAACCTCAGCTCGATTTGAATGACGACATCGTCCGCGACACGCTGCTGACCCATGGGGGCGAGGTGGTCAACGCCCGGGTGCGTGAGTTCTTCGCGCTGCCGTCGATCCCGACGGATGCCAGGGGAGACGGCCAATGAACATTGATATCATTACAAGCCTTTACGTATTCATGCTGGCCGCGTTCATCGGCTTCGAGGTGATTCGCCGGGTCTCTCCGCTGCTTCATACACCACTCATGTCGCTGACCAACGCGCTGGACGCAATCGCCATTGTCGGAGCGATCATCCTTGTCGGTGAGAGCAAGAGCACGCTGGCGACGGTCTTCGGCACCATTGCGATCGTCGCCGCCATGAGCAACGTCGTGGGCGGGTTCGTGATCACGGATCGGATGCTCAGAATGTTCAAGGCGAGCGGCGCCAAGAAATAAGGACGGCAATGATCCACAGCGAATACATCATCGAGCTGGCTTACCTCGTCGCCACGGCCTTGTTCATTCTCGCCCTGAAATGGTTGAGCTCGCCGAGCACGGCGCGGCGCGGCGTCCGCGCCGGAGAGCTGGGGATGCTGCTGGCCATCACTGGAACGCTGTTCCATCACGGTATTGTCGACTACAAGTTGATTGCTATCGCGCTGGTGCTCGGCACGATCATCGGCGTACCGCTCGGCATGGTGCAGATGACGGCCGTGCCCCAGCGAACCGCGCTGAGCCACGCGTTTGGCGCGCTCTGCGTCACGCTCGTCGGCACGGCGGAATACTATCTGCATGCGCCGGAGGTGGACCGTTTCATGATGGCGGTGCTGGGGCTGGAGGTCGTCCTTGGCTCGCTCACATTCACGGGCAGCCTGATGGCCGCGGGGAAATTGCAAGAGGTCCTGCCGCAAAGGCCGATCACGTTCCAGGGACAGAATTTCGTCAACCTCGGTATCCTTGCTCTTGCCGTGGCGCTTGCCGCTTACCTGGTCGTCAATCCAGGCCAGACCTGGCTTTTCCCCGTGATCGTGGTGATCGGCCTGGTTTTCGGCGTGCTGATGATCATCCCGATCGGCGGCGCCGATATGCCGACTGTGATCTCGCTGCTCAACTCATACGCCGGGCTGTCCGCCGCCGCGATGGGGTTCGTCCTGAACAGCAAGTTGCTGATCATCGCCGGAGCGCTTGACGGGGCATCGGGTTTTATTCTCTCCGTGAACATGTCCAAGGCGATGAACCGATCGTTCAGCAACGTGCTTTTTGGGGCCTTCGGTCAAGCACAGGCGGTGGCTGCCGGAACTCAGCAGGCGCGCCCGGTCAGAAGCGCAACCGCCGATGAGGCCGCGGCAATCCTGGCCGCCGCCAGCACGGTGGTGATCGTGCCGGGTTACGGCATGGCCGTCGCACAGGCGCAGCACAAAGTGCGGGAGCTCTTCGATGCGCTGACCCGGCGCGGGGTCGATGTCAAGTTCGCCATCCATCCCGTGGCTGGACGGATGCCCGGACACATGAATGTCCTGCTTGCCGAGGCGGACATTCCCTACGATCACTTGCTGGGCATGGAAGACATCAACGGCGACTTTCCCCAGACCGACGTCGCGCTGGTGATCGGAGCCAATGATGTGACGAACCCGGCCGCGCGCACCGATGCCTCGAGCCCGATCTACGGTATGCCGATCCTCGATGTGGACAAGGCTCGCACTGTGATGGTGATCAAGCGCGGTATGAGCCCGGGATTTGCAGGTATCGACAATCCGCTTTACTATCTCGACAGGACCCTGATGCTCTTCGGCGATGCGCGAGCCTTCGTGGGCGCGATTGTCCATGAGCTCGCTGGCGGCGAACATCACTGAGTCGAGTCTTTTCCAAATTGGAACGGATTGTCTCGGTTGAGGGAGAAACGGGGGCATGGACGAGCAACGACGGGGACGCTCTCGTCCCGTTCCCCGTCGCCCGGTGCTCGCACTGGCGGCGTTTCTGGGCATCTCGGTCGTCGTGGGTGGAACTCTGTCCGCTGCCGCGGAAGACGTCTCCATTCTCCTCGCGGCAGCCGCGGAGCAGGGGACGTTCCACGTCGGTGCCGCGCATGCGGCGACCGCCCGCGTGGCTAGTCCGGACTCCGGCATTGATTACCTCGAGCTGGATTACATGATTCCGCCGGGCACGGCCGCGGGAATTTATGCAAAAGCATTTCCCGCCGCCCTCCGCGCGGATCAGATCGACGTCGTGCGGCTGGCCGTCAAGGCGGAAGCGCCCGGCCAGGCCCGGCAGATCACCGCGGCGATCGAGATCAAGGGCACATCCGGCCTCCAGCGAATCCCCCTGGAGATCCGGTCCGACTGGGTCCCGGTCGAGCAGACCATCGACTGGCCGGTGATCGGGACCGTGAAGGAAGTCGTCCTCCTGGTCAACAGTATCAGCAATCGCGCGCCCGCGTCTGGAACGATCCTGATCGACGCCCGGTTCGATCGGCTTCCCGTGCTTCGGAAGTTGAGCCTATCGCCGGGGGTACGATTCGCCGGCGTCCTGCTGGCAAGCCTGATGGTGGCGATGCTGACGGCCTTGCTGCGATCGGCTGGCGGCTGGCGGTCGGGAGGCGACACAACTTTGAAGACCGAGACGCTGGCTGAGCGGGCGTCTCCGGCAAGACCCGCGGGCCTGCATCAGCTCGTGGAAGATCTTGTCCGCAGCGCCGGGGTTGTGCTGATAGCCTTGCTTGTGATCGAGACTTACATCCTCGGCTCCAGGGGGCGTCTGGAAACCGGCTGGACCCCCCTGGGCCTCGCTGTCGCGGGGGCGGCTGTCGCCGCGTGGTGGAAAATCGGGTTGACCGGCAAGCACCTGACCAGCCTGGAGGCGTTTCAGGACGTGCTTGCATCGGGCCTGCCGGCGACCTCCGCGAGCTCGCTGGCCATTTTCCAGGCGCCGACGTCCTGGTCCGAACTCTTCCTTTTGAGCCAACCGGTCGCGGCAGCCACATTGCTGGTCTATCACGCAGCCAACGCGTACCGGCTCGCGTCCTCGGGCAAGCACCTCGGCGCCGCTGCCGCCGCGCTGATCGTCGGTACCCCCTACGTTGTTGGCGGGCTGGTGTTGCTGGAATCCGGCGGCCTGATGCAATCTCTCGGGACCGCCTTCACCCTTGGGCTGCTGGAGGCGCAGCCGGCGGTGCCGGAATTTATCGGACGGGTCTTCGTTCTCTTCTGCTTCAACGAGGCCGCGGCTCAGGGGCTTGGCCTGGCAACGAAAGGTTCGCTCCTGAAGTCTCCCAGGGCGCATGCCTCGATGCTGGCCGTAGCGATTGCCGCCGTTGCGGCCTTCCCGATCGCGACGCTCGGATCGGGAGCGACCGTGGCCGCATGGCCGATCGCGCAGCGGCTGGTCGCGACCGTGCTGACGACCATCCTTTCGCAGGCAGGACTGTGGGCGGAGGCCTACCTCGTTACCGGGATGCTCATGGACGCGATCCATGGACAGGCCCCGTCAGGGGACTCGGCTTTCAGCCATCCCGTCATGGGGATGAAGAAAGGGATGGTTTACAGCGGGGTGTTCATGGGAAGCCTGTACACTCTTGGGCTGCTCTGGGAACTTGCTTTCATCCGCTGGATGGCCGACGGTTATCCGATCATTGCCGCCACCCTCCTGGGGGCGAGCGTCTTTCCGCTGATCAAGACGATCATCGAAACCTTCGACGGCAGCCCGCCGTTCTTTCGGCGGCTTCAGCGGAACTACCTGGACCCGGTGCTCTCTCTCCGGGGTATCGTGATCGGGCTGGGGCTGGGATATGGCCTGGCCCACGGCCTACCCGAACAAGAGCTGGCGACACGAGCCTGGTTTGGTTTTGGTTTCGGTGCCATCGCCTACGCCGGGATCGACGTTCTCAGGGACTGCCTGTATGCAGCGCGCGGCCACGGCCGGCTTCAGTCTTTGCGCTATTACATCGCGCACGCG
>JBAUOX010000111.1:0-2814 GCA_049579985.1 Isosphaeraceae bacterium
GGGTTCCCGGGCATCGTTCAGCACGTAGACCTTGGCCCAGACGTCGCGTAACGACCACACCCGGTAGCCAAACCAGCCCACGAGCGTCACCAGGACGATCAGTCCGAGGATTCCCAGGTAAAACAGGATTCCGTACTTCTCGCGCTGGCGCCGTGCGGGAGCTTGGGGATTATTGATGATGGACAACGAGGGAAAGGACGAACGATTGGGTTCGCTGGAATTCATCGTCATCCCGGGGTTTTTTCGAGCGGCCGGACCTCCGGGGATGCCCCCGGATTCAGCCGCGACGGTTTTCTGAGTCATTCGCTTTGACTAGGCGATAGAGAGAACCTAGGCTTCCTTACGAAGTCGCCCTGAAACAATGATCTGGCGGATGGGCTCGAATCCCAATTCGTAACCCTCAGGCACGACCGCGACAAGGGACGATCCCGGATTCTCTTCGAGGATTCTTCAATGCTCAAGCATTTGTTGCGGCTCTACCGGGACGACCAGGCGGCTACCGCGGTCGAATACGCCTTGCTCCTGGCCCTCATCCTCGTAGCTGTCATCTCCGCAATCAATGCCGTGGGAAACACCACCTCGGGAATCTGGGCAAACGATGTCAACAAGATCACCGGCGGCTCGTGATTCTCCACCGCCGGGTTGCAGAACCTGGTGACTCAAACAAGCCTGGGGCGCGAGCGAAGGAATCAACTCGAGACGTGCCGTAGCCACGGTCCTAGGGCAATTGCCGGTCGCACCGTGGCTCGGCGAGTTGAGAAGACCTTCGCTCGTACTGCAGGCTTGTTTCACCAGCCCGCGCGGTGTTGATAGGATGAAGGTGCCTTCAAGCGACCGCCGAGGCGCGGTTCATGGCGGATCGCCAGGGCAGTCCATCAGCACTGGCTCTCGTCGTTCATGAAGCTCAAGTGCACGCCCAAGGATTTTCAGGTCGAGGAACTGACGTCCGTCAAGCCGTCTGCCTGGGGGCGTTACAACCTTTATCGCCTGACCAAGCGCGGGCTGGGAACCATCGAGGCCATCGAGGCGATCTGCCGGCGGTGGAACCTCTCGAGCCATCGCGTCAGCTACGGCGGTCTCAAGGACCGGCACGCGGAGACCATCCAGTACCTGACGATCCAGGAAGGGCCCGCCCGCGCGCTTCGCGAGACCAGCTTCGAGCTCGAGCCGATCGGACGGTTGCCGCATCCTTATGGTCCGCAGCATTTCCGGGGCAACCGGTTTCTCGTCGTGGTGCGCGACCTGGACCCGGATCGCGCCTCCCTGGCCGTGGGCCGGCTGCAAGCCGTTTCCTCGGATGGGCTGCCCAATTACTTTGACGATCAGCGTTTCGGCTCGGTGGGTTTTTCCGGTGAGTTCATCGGCCAGGCCTGGTTGAAAGGAGAACACGAACGGGCCCTCCGGCTGGCGATCGCCGAGCCCAACCCGTTCGATCGCTCGGCCGACAAGAGACAGAAGGCCATCCTGCGGGAATGCTGGGGCCGGTGGGGCGAGGCCAAGGCGACGCTGGAGCGGTCATCGACGCGGAGCATCGTCACGTATCTTGTCGATCATCCGACCGACTACCGCGGAGCCTTCGCGCGGCTCAAACGAGAGCTGCGCTCGCTCTATTTCTCGGCGTTCCAGAGCCACCTCTGGAACCTCCTGCTGTCACGCTGGATCGAGAGCAACACCCAGCCCGACCAGCGCGTGATGATCGACATGAAGGTCGCGATCCTGGCATTTCCGCGTGACCTCCAACCCCGGCAGCGACGCAGCCTCGAGGCGTTGCCCCTGCCCTTGCCCTCGGCCCGGACGCCGCTTCCGGACGAGCCGCTCGGCCCCCTGATCGGGCAAGTCCTCGAACCGTTTCAGCTCTCCTGGAACGATCTGCGGGTGCGCCACCTGAAGGACGTCTTCCTCTCCAAGGGCACTCGACTTCCGCTGGTGTCTCCCGAGAACCTCGAGTTCTCGCTGCTCGCCGATGAGCTGCATGCCGGCAGGCAGGCACTGAAGATGGCGTGCGATCTGGGGAAGGGATCGTACGCGACGATCCTGGTCAAGCGGATCATCGACGTGGCGGACCAGGGATAATGAAGATTGACGTTCTCTACGAAGACAATCATTGCCTGGTCGTCAACAAGCCCGCGGGACTGCTCTCCCAGGCTGACGCGACAGGAGACCCGTGCCTGGTCTCGTGGGCCCGTGACTACCTGAAGGCGCGCTATCAGAAGCCGGGAAACGTCTATGTCGGGCTGGTCCACCGACTGGACCGTCCCACGTCGGGAGTCCTCTTGCTGGCCCGCACGAGCAAGGCGGCAAGCCGTCTTTCGGACCGGTTCCGATCCGGCAAGATTTCCAAGACCTACTGGGCCATCGTCGAGGGACAGCCGGAGCTGCCCGAGGGCCAGTGGAATGACATCCTGAAGAAGGACCGGCGACTCAACCGGGTTCGCCTGCTCGACGAGCCAACCCGAGAAGGGCAGTTGGCCCGGGTGCACTATCGAGTCGTGAAATGCGGAAAAGGGTTATGCAAGCTCGAGCTGCGTCCGCACACTGGCCGCAGTCATCAATTGCGAGTTCAACTTGCCGGACGAGGACTGCCGATCCTGGGGGACCGTAAGTATGGGGCGGCGACCCTTCTCGAGGCCGAGGACGGGCATCGCCGGATCGCGCTGCACGCGCGTGAGCTGAGCTTCACGCATCCAACTCGCGAGGAAGTGATTTCAATCGTCGCGCCGGTGCCGGCAGACTGGCCAGAGTCCGCGCCAGGATGGTGGGAAAGACCGTGCGGCTCCAGTAGCCCAGGGGGAAGATGAGCCCCGTGATCACGAT
>JBAUOX010000112.1:0-11392 GCA_049579985.1 Isosphaeraceae bacterium
GGGTGGCGTAATTGCTCAGCCCGCGGGCGAACTCCTGGCCGGCGGTGTCGCGAATTCCGACAACGTCGCCCTTGTCGAATTCGCCGACCACATCGACGATGCCGATGGCCAGCAGGCTCTTGCTGCCCGTCTCGATCGCGCGGCGGGCGCCGGCGTCAACGATGAAATGGCCGCGCGGCCGGGCGGTCAGGCCGATCCAGCGCTTGCGGGCGCGGTGGGTCTGGCCGTGGGCCAGGAAGAGCGTGCCCACCGGCTCACCGGCGAGGATGCGGGTCAAGGGGTTGGGCCGCATTCCCGAGGCGATGATGACCGATCCGCCGGCCCGGGTCACCAGCCGTGCGGCGGCAAGCTTGCTCTGCATTCCGCCGGTGCCCAGGGCGCTGCGGCTCGAGCCGGCCAGGTTCAGCACCGAGTCGTCGATCTGGGCAACCAGCGAGACCAGGTCGGTCCGGCTCTGGGTCGCCGGATCGGTCTTGTAGAGGCCATCGACGACGCTGAGGATGACCAGTAGCGGCGCCTGCAGCAGGTTCGTGACCATTGCGGCCAGGCGGTCGTTGTCGCCGAACTTGATCTCGTCCACGCTGATGGTGTCGTTTTCGTTGATGATCGGCACGGCGTTGTATTCGAACAGGGCGTGCAGCGTGTTCCGCATGTTGAGATAGCGTGGGCGGCTGTCGAAGTCCTCATGCGTGAGCAAGAGCTGGGCGGCGTGGCGGCCATGATGACGCAGGCCCTCATCGTAAGCGCGGATCAGGTACGCCTGGCCGATCGCGGCGGCCGCCTGGAGCTGCCGCAGGTTGTCGGGGCGTCGCTTGAGGTTAAGCTGGCCGATCCCGGCCCCGACGGCACCCGAGCTGACCAGCGCAACCTTGCGGCCCGAGTCCGTCACGGCGCTGATCTGCTCGGCAAGATGGTGGATGCGGGCGGGATCGAGCGTCCCTTCACTTCCGGTCAAGACGCTGGTGCCCACCTTCACGATCCAGATGCCGGCGGAGAGAACAACCTCGTCGCGCACGAGATCGTGGACAGCGGGGGCGGCCGCTGGCGGTACAACCGCACTGGCCGAACCCCCAGGCCCCGGCCCAGTGCGAGCTCGGACGTCCGATTCGTTGTTCAAGAGTCAACCTCCCGCACGGCAGGCGATTGTCATGAAATAGGGCGGCAGCCCTAAAGCTACGTCAACACACGCTTTAGTGATCTTGTGACAATACGCTTCACGAAAAATTACGCTGGTTTGAACCGTGAAGGTTGTAGGTAGATTTCGACGACATTATAATTCTATCTGCGGGGGGGCCTAGAGGAACTCGACTCTTGGCCAACCAGGCCGCTCATCCTCACCACCCTCCCCGGCCTGTGCGGGGGGCTCAATCTAGGGGAACCCCGAAACATGGGTGAACTGCACCACGAGTGCGGCGTTGCGGCCGTCTTTCATGCTCAGGGCCATTCCGTATCCAAGCTGGCGCCGATTGCCGGCGATGTCAACAGCGTGGCTCGATTGGTCCCGCGGATGCTGCTGGATATGCAGAATCGCGGGCAACTGGCGGCAGGGATGGCCAGCTATCGCGTGGATCGCAATGCGATCATCCGGGTCCACAAGGAGCTGGGGACTGTTGCCGAGTCGTTCCGCCTGAACCACCGCGCCGAATTCGAGGCGATCATGCAGGGCATGGATGGCCCCGCGGCCATCGGTCACGTCCGGTACGCCACGTGCGGCGGTGACGACCGCTACAACGCACAGCCCTTCGAGCGCGATCATGGACGCAAGACCAAGTGGTTCGCCTTCGCCTTCAACGGCCAGCTTGCCAATTATAGTGAGCTGAAGGAAGAGCTCCTGTCCAAGGGCGACTATCACCTGAAGCGCGACACCGACACCGAGATCATCATGCACTCGCTGGCCTACGAGCTGCAGACCGAGGACCGGCGGCCCGACTGGGTGGGGGTGTTCCGGCGGCTGTCGGAGAGGTTCGACGGGGCCTACAACATCGTCCTGATCACGGCATCCGGAGAGCTGGTTGTGGCCCGCGATCCGCTCGGCTTCCGCCCGCTTTGCATCGCCGAGCATGGGCCGCTCTTCGGTGCCGCCAGCGAGAGCGTGCCGCTTGCCAATCTCGGCTTCCGGAACATCCGCTCGCTGGAGCCGGGAACACTGGCAATGGCCAGCGAGAGGGGCGTGCGGATCGAACGTTACGCACCATCGCCGAGGCAGGCGCATTGCTTCTTCGAATGGATCTACTTCGCAAACGTCGCCAGCAGTCTGGACGATCGATCGGTTTACCTGAGCCGATCCGAGCTCGGCAAAGAGCTTGCCCGGCTGGAGACGGTGCCACTTGACACCGACACGATCGTCGTTCCGGTGCCCGACACCGGCAAGGCCGCGGCCGATGCGATGGCTTTCGCGCTGAAGATTCCCTCCGTCGAGGGCCTGATGCGCAATCGCTATGTGGGCCGGACGTTCATCGAGGGAACGGCCGACCGCGCCGCCAAGGCCCGGCTCAAGTACACCCCCCTCCCCGAGGTCCTCAAGGGCAAGCGGGTCTTGCTCGTCGAGGACAGCATCGTCCGATCCACGACCATGCGGGCCCTGGTGCATGAGATTCGCGACCGCGGCGGCGCCCGCGAGATCCACCTCCGCGTGGCCTGTCCACCGATCATCGCCCCGTGCTATTACGGCATCGACATGTCAAGTAGTGACGAGTTGTTCGCCACCCGGTTCGTCGATCTCCCCGCTGGAGGCGTCTCCCAGGAGGCCCAGCAGAAGATGGCCCGGGAACTTGGGGCCGACAGCCTGCGCTACCTTCCCGTCGAGGCCATCGCTCGCGCGGTGACCTTATCGCCCGAGCGGCTCTGCCGGGCCTGCATCACGGGCCAGTATCCCACCGAGACCGGTCAGCAGCTCTACGAGATCGCGGTGGAGGCGGCGTCCCCTGCCAGCACCCGCAACGGTGCCGGCGACAGACGCGCCTATGAACGTGTCGCCGTGACATGACCTGGGCGGGTTGCCCCTTTCTGAAATGAGCGCAATTCCCCCCGCGAATTCAAGTCATCTTGTACAAGGCGCGGTGGATTGTCCGACCCTCGATGCGAAACTTGCGCTCGAAATTGGTCAGGTAGTCAAGGTCGTGCTCGGGTTCCTTGCAGGGCGGCACGGTCAATTCGACGAGCCGAGGCTCGGCGGCGACGAGCGTCCTGATCACATCGAAATACTCTTCAACATCGGTGGCGACGTGGAGCTCGCCACCGGGTTCCAGCACGCGCACAACCGAGGCAAGCAGAGCTGCTGTGAACACCCTGCGCTTCTTGTGTCGTTTCTTCCACCAAGGGTCGGGGAAGTAGACATGAACGGCCCGCACGCTGGCGTCAGGGACGAGCCGCGCGAGCAGAGCCCGGGCATCGCCGGGCCAGACCCGGACGTTGCTGACGCCGAGCCTGACAACTCGCTCGGCGGCCAGCCGCGCGTACTTGCGCGAGAGCTCGATCCCCAGGTAGTTGTGCGCCGGATTCTGGCTGGCTGCGCTGGCCAGAAACAGTCCCTTGCCCGAGCCGACCTCGAGCTCGACGGGATGATCGGTACCGAAGAACGCGGCCCAGCAGAGAGGCTCTGGGCCGGGATGCTGCTCGGGGTCGAGCAGGCAGGCCGAGACGTCGATGGCCGGTCGCGAGCGGGACATCATGGGTGGATGGAATCTGCTTGGGTCGACTGGTGCGCAGGGCTCGTGGGGGACGGGATGGTCGAGGCACGTGCTCGCTCTCTTAGCCCGGACTTTCTGCTGGGGTAGTGATCATCACGCCGATCACCTTGCCGTGGAATACCATGTTCGATTCCACGAAGCCCTGGACCTCGAAGATCGAGTGGCGGCGGTGCAGCCTGAGGCCCTTGCCGACCAGCACCAGGCGGTCGCCGGGGCGAACCTGGCCGCGAAAGCGAACTTCCTCCATTCCCCCGAAGCCGACAAAACCGACCTCGAGCAGTCCGGTGGCCTTGCAGTAATAGCTCGAGAGTTGGGCAGCGGCCTCGCACATGAGGACACCGGGCAAGAGCGGGTAATCGGGCATGTGGCCCCGGACCCAGAACTCGTCGGCCGCGACGTCCTTGTAGCCGATGATCAGCTTGTGCTTCTGGTCGAGCAGCACGATCGCGGTCAACTGCTCCATCTCGAAGCGTTGTGGGTTGTGACGATAGATTCCTTCCCGGTCGGCGAGGACACGCGAGGTGTCAATCGTGGAGGGGTCGACCAGGGCGACTGGCGGCATGCGCAAAACATCCTTTCTGATCATCAACGAAACAGTGTACCGGCGCGGACCTGGCTCGACCGGAGGTTCGCGGGCTCGTCGGTCGATTCCCGGGGTCTTGTCGAGGAACTCCGCGACCGGTGGTGTGCCCGTCACGGCGGAAAGCGGTGATCCGCTGACGATTTGCTGCTATCATGACTATCATCCGCGAGTTCGACAAGAGGTTTCACGGGCATTGCTGCCCGTCGCCGCAAACGCGAACCGATCAAGGGCAAACACGTGTCGCGACGGCTGCTCGGCACCATGATCACCTACGGTTACACGGGTCTTTGCCTGGACGCCGAGCTTGACCTGGCTCAGCGGCTGGGCGCGGAAGTCCTGGAAATCCTGCCCGACTGGCGGGCTTTGCCAGATGCCGGAGTTGTGCGTCAGGCTGTGGCTGATCGCGGTTTGTCGATCCACAGCGCTCACGGCTGCTGGGGCGGGCGGGCCATCAAGGCATCCCGGGTCGATCTGGGCGAGACCGCCGTGTATCGCGAGTCGGCCGACGATCTGAAACGCTGCATCGACTGGCTTCAGGAGGCGGGAGGAACCTTCCTCGTGGTTCATCCCGGAGCCCTTTCGTCGGTGGGGGATCGGGCCGCGCGGCGCGCCTGCCTGGCGCGCGGACTGACCGAGCTGGCTGACCATGCCGAGGGAAGCCGGGTGGTCGTCTGCGTCGAGAACATGCCTCCCGGCGTCCATCCCGGCAGCTTGATGGGCGAACTGTTCGAGCTTCTTGGCGAGCTCGATCGGCCCGGCCTGGCCCTGGCGCTCGATACCGGTCATGCCCATATCTCGGCCGATCTCTGCGCGGAGACCGCGGCCGCGGGGAGCCTGCTGGCCACGACTCACGTCCACGACAATGACGGCCGCCGAGACTCGCACGACGCTCCTGGAGGGGGAACCATCGACTGGGTCGCCTGGGCAGGCGCACTGGATCGTATCGATTATCATGGGCCGATCATGCTCGAGTGTATTCGCCAGCTTCGAGAGGATCCGTGGCTGTTCTGCCCCGCAGTGCTTGCTCCGCTCACCCGGCTTTCTTCCTCCACCGGACCCGCGCAACGCAGTGGTTGTAGCGAATAAGTGGAATCCGGCACGGTTATGGCATGATCTGGCCTCTGGGCCGCCAAGGCCCGTGGGGAGGGATGCCGATACGAACTCGAGAGGCGAGAGATCCCTCCATTTCCGTGGTTGGGATCGTTGGCCGGTAAGGGAACCTACCGGCGTGCAACAGCCAGGAGGGATACGGACCGTGACACCAAAGGTCAACCGCCGCGAGGCGTTGGGGGCTCTGGGACTGGTCGGGGCCGCGGCCGCTGTGACGACCGCAGCGACACCGGCACCGGCGCGGGCCAGTCATGTCGAGCTGGGGCGCTACGCCAGGCGCCAGGGAGTGCACGGCCGAATGACCGGAGCCCAGGCGGCCGCCGCGGCTCTGCGGTGCGAGCAGGCCCGCTGCGTCTTCGGCATCCCCGGGGCTCAGAACAACGAGCTTTGGGACGCCTTCAAGGCTTATGGCCAGACTTACTTCCTGGTTGCCCACGAGGCCTCTTGCAGTGTCATGGCTGACGCCGCTGCCCGGGTGACCGGCGAGGTCGGAGTCTTCTGCGTCGTGCCCGGCCCGGGTCTCACCAACGCCATGAGCGGCATCGGCGAGGCCTTGTTCGACAGCGTACCGATCGTCGGGATCGTCACGGATGTGAATCGTGCTCCCGGCGCTCCGATCGGCCAGGTTCACGGCCTGCCCAACGAGGCCCTGCTTCACCCGGTGACCAAGGCTGTGATTCCGGTTCGCCACCAGGCAGAGATCCCAGGCGCAATCTTCGAGGCATTCCGGCTCGCCCGCGCGGGCGAGCCCGGGCCGGCCGCCGTGCTGATCCCCTTCCCCTTCTATATGGAAGTCTGGGACTATGATCAAGCGGCTCCGCCCCCGTACCCCGTCCCTTTTGACGAGGGGGCCTATCGCCGCATCATCTGCCATTTCCAGGACCGCCGCCGCCGGGTCGGCATCTACGCCGGGTTGGGATGTGCCGATGCCAGCCCTTCCCTGACCGCCGTCGCCGAGATGCTGCAAGCTCCGGTGGCCACCTCGGTCAGCGGCAAGGGATGCATTCCCGACGGTCATCCTCTGGCCGTGGGCTGGGGCTACGGCAAGCAGGGCACACGGGCCGCGGAGGCCGCCTTCAAAGATGTTGACCTGGTCCTGGCCATCGGGGTCCGGTACAGCGAGGTCTCCACGGCGAACTACGCGATTCCCCAGCACGACACACTCATTCATGTTGATGTCAACCCTCAGAACCTGGGCAAGAACGTTCCCGCTCACGTCTGCCTCTGTTCGGACGCGCGGGTCTTTCTCGACCGCCTTATGGCCGACGCCCCGGCCATTCGCCGCGCTCCCTGTCCGCCGCTCTGGCAGAAGATTCAGCGGCTCCGGCAGATCGATCGGTGCGAGGCCCGGAGAGTGCGAGTTCCCGAGTGCGTCGATCCCATGTACTTTCTCAGCCAGTTGCGCTGCGCGCTGGGATCGGAAGAGCTGATCTTCGTCGACGTGACGGCATCGACCCACTGGGCCGCCGAGTCCATCGAGGTTCAGGGCCCGCGCCGTTTCTTCACCCCGGCCGACAACCAGAGCATGGGCTGGGCAATCCCGGCATCGATCGGCGCGCAGCTTGTCCGTCCCGAACGGCAGGTCGTCTGCGTGACCGGCGACGGTTGTTTCCTCATGGCCGCGATGGAGCTCTCTTCGGCCGCGCGGGCTGGCCTGCCGGTCAAAGTCTTCGTCTTTGACGATGGCGCCTATCATTACATGCAGATGCTCCAGGAACCGGTCTTCCGCCGCACCACGGCGACCGAGGTCGCCCGCATCGACTACGCGGCGTTCGCCAGGGGGGTCGGCCTGGGCTACAACCAGATTGCCTGCAACGCCGATGTCCTTCCCGGCATCCAGCGCACGCTGGGCCTGGCCGGCCCGATTCTCACTCACGTGATCGTCAACTACGATGGCCGGGAGATCCGCTGGCTGAGCGCGCTTCGTTCTCATTACATCGATAGTCTCAACACCGGTCAGAAGGTTCGCCTGGCCGCACGCATCGGGGTTCGCACCGTGACCCCGCGTCCCGATAGCGATTGATCGCCGAGAAAACCGAGGGCACCCGCCTGGAACGGCGGCTATCGATCGAGTAACCAGGCGAACTGGGCGAGTTGGACCCGCCGGGGTGTCTAGGCCTGGCCTGCGGATCTTTGGGTTGGCCTTTCGCGAATAGGGCGACGTCCGTATGATGCCGCCGCGTCAGGGCCGAGGTCGAGAAGGGATCCGGCGGAGTGGATGGAAAGACTCGGAACATGGATGTTTGCACGAGTTCCTCGACACCGCAGATGGAGACGTTCCCCTCCGCGCCCGCGCCCCGGCCGCCGAGTCTCTGGAGGAAGCGGTTGCTCGAGGATCGTGTGCAGTTGCCGCGGTTCTGGCCAGTCATCCAGAACCTGGTGAACCAGGAACTGCGGGTCCGCTATCAGCGATCGGTCCTTGGTTTCTTCTGGACACTGCTCAATCCGCTGCTGATGATGGCGATCCTATCGTGGGTTTTCTCGGTTCTTTTTCGCGGTATCGAGAACTATCCGGTGTACCTGTTCGCGGGGATGGTCCCCTGGAGTTTTCTCAGCGGAAGCGTGAACGAGTGTGCCTTGTGCATCATCGCGAACGAGGCGTTGATCCGGAAGATATTCGTTCCCAAGCTGGTCTTCCCGCTGGCTCGAATCTTGATCAACCTGGTGACGCTGCTCTTGTCGATGGGCTCTCTGTTCCTGCTTCTCTGGCCGCTGGGTGCGCGGCCCTCGTTACCGATGATTCTTCTGCCCGCGGCCATTCTCTTGTTCGTGGCTTTCACTCTGGGGCTGAGCTTGATTGTCGCGACGGCAAACACCTTCTACCGCGACTGCGGGCATTTAGTCACCGTCTTTTTCCAGGCCTGGTACTTCGCCACGCCGATCATCTATCGAGCGGAGGATTTTCCGGCGGCGACGCAATGGCGATTTCGACTCAATCCGGCCTACTACTTCATCGAGCTGTTCCACGACCTCGTTTACTTCGGCAGATGGCCGCAGTTCAGCTCATGGCTTCTCGCCATTGTGATCGCGTTGGCGAGCCTGGGGATCGGATATGCCATATTCAAGTCGCAAGAAGACAAGATGGTATTCCGACTCTGAGTCGCACGGCCCGGGGTCGCGCCATCGCGCATCGTCTGCGGTGCCGTTGATCGAGCTTCGCGACGTGTCGCTCCGGTTCATCAACTACGCCGACAAGCAGTACTCCTTCAAGCGCGCGGTGCTCGACCTGGTGCTCAGGCGCGCGTCGCCGGTTCCGGTCTCCGAGTTCTGGGCGCTGCGGAACATCAACCTGCGGATCAACCACGGCGAACGCGTCGGCATCGTCGGCGGCAACGGAGCCGGCAAGAGCACGCTGCTGCGACTCCTGGCGCGGATCTATCCGCCGAGCTCGGGGACGGTCGAGGTTCGGGGCAACGTCGCACCGTTGATCGAAATGGGCGCCGGCTTCAATATCGAGTTGTCCGGCTTTGACAACATCCTCTATAACGGAGCCATGCTCGGCTTCACCCGCCCCCAGATGCTCTCCAAGGTCGAGGGAATTCACGAGTTCACCGGGTTGCGCGAGTTCGCCGATCTGCCGCTCAAGTATTATTCGAGCGGAATGTACATGAGGCTCGCATTCGCCATCGCAACCGAGATCGATCCCGAGATCCTGATCATCGACGAGGCGCTTGGCGTCGGTGACGCGGCGTTCCAGGAAAGGGCCAAGGATCGCATCTTCAAGCTGCTTGGCCGCTCGCACGCCGTGATCCTGGTTTCCCACGACATGAACTCTTTGCGCCAGCTCTGCACGCGGGGCCTCTGGCTGCGGCAAGGACAGCTCGTGGCTGACGGCCCGATCGACCCGATCATCGATCAGTACCTGGCCTGGACGCACGCCGCCAAAGCGAGCTAGAGACGGGATCCGTCGAGCCGAAAGCTCGACGACCGGGATTGACCGGACTTGACTTCCACGTCATCATTCCCGCTCTCGCAGACGCCGGCCCGGGCAGCAGGGACATGCGGTCGGACGCGAACCGCGAAAGATACGGACTCTGGGTCGAGGGAGTGACCCGACATGGCAACCGCTCACGTGGTCGTTCTTCTCTCCGCGCTTTTGGGCTGGTCGGATATCACCATCCAGCCCAGCCGCGGCGATCGCGGGTTCTCGTCGTTCCAGCACAGCGTTGCCGGGATCGATCGGCCCAGCGAGCGGACGCTCGAGACGCTCGAGCGTTACGACCTCGAGCGGGCATACCGGAGGAACGTGAACAATGCTCTCCTCAGCCTCGAGAAGATCGCGCGCAGGCATCCGGATGCCGAGCTCGTCTATGCGCTGGCCGAGCTCTCCTGGGTCGACGGCCTGAAGCAGGACCGCTGGCGCAGGGCCCAGGCGATCGACCGGTTTCTGGATGCGGTGGGCTATGCACATGATTACCTTTTCGACCCCGAGCTGGCCGCCGGCCGGGGACCGTCCGACCCGAGGTTTCGCCTGGCCTGCGAGATCTACAACGCGGGGCTGGAACGGCTGATCCGCGCAGCGCAGTCGAAAGACCCGATCGATCCGCAAGGGGTGATCAAGCTGAAGGTCCACGGCCACGAGCAGGTGCTTCAGGTCGCGCTCCGCGACTCTCCCTGGACCCCCGCCGACGTTCACAAGTTGATTCTGGCATCCGACTTCGAGGTGTCCGGGCTGGCCACCAGCCACAACCAGTACGGCCTTGGGGTGCCCCTCATCGGCGTTCGCGTCACCGACCCGAAGCAAGGCGAGCGGACCCCCCAGGAGCGGTTCTACCCGGACGAGATGGCCTTCCCGCTCACGGCGTTCCTTGTGCCCAACTCGCGGCTGCGCGATTCCGGCGAGACAGTGGACGAGGCTCGCAAGTGCACGCTTGAGCTGAAGGACCCGGTGCGCCAGCGCGCGGTGGGCCAACCGCCGAACCGGATCGCCCTGGAAATCGACCTGACCACTCCGCTGGCCTACATGTGGTCGCGGACCGACCTGGATCGCTACCGCTGGTCGGGCCTGCTCCGTCCCGAGCAAGGCTTGCAGCGGGCCAATCTGCTGATGATCCGGCCCTACGAGCCGGGGAAGACACCCGTGGTCATGGTTCATGGGTTGATTTCCACCCCGCTGGCCTGGATCCCGATGCTCAATGAGCTGCTGCGCGATCCGTCGATTCAGGAACAATACCAGTTCATGCTTTACATGTATCCCACCGGGGTGCCGATGCCGATCGCGGCCGCCAACCTGCGCGACGCCCTCAGCCAGGCGAAGATGACGTTTAACCCCGACGGCCGCGATCCCGCCTTCGATCGCACGGTTTTGCTCGGGCATAGCATGGGGGGACTGCTCAGCCACTTCATGACCGTCTCCAGCGGAGATCAGCTCTGGCGTCTCTACTCCGATCGATCGTTCGACGAGATTCTGGGTCCCAAGGACGTGCTCGACGAGCTGCGCAGGCTGCTCTACTTCGAACCCTTGCCGTTTGTCAGCCGTGTTGTGTTCCTGGCAACGCCGCACCGCGGCTCCGACCTCTCGCGCGGGGTCGTCGGCCGGGTGGGGGCGGGACTGATCAATGATCCCGACCATGTCGCCAAGCTGCTCTATCAACTGGTCAAGGACAACCCCGACGCCTTCGACCGCCGCCGCTTCCGCCGCTTCCCGACCAGCATTGAGACGCTCGATCCCAGCTCGCCGATCTTGAGATCCCTGCTGGCCATGAAGCCGGGACCGGGGGTTGCCTACCATTCGATCATCGGCTCACTGCGGCCCGGCGGAGTGGACGATTCCACCGACGGCGTCGTGCCTTACCGCAGCGCCCATCTCGACGGCGCCGAATCCGAAAAGGTCGTGCGTTCGGACCACGGCGTCCAGAAAGACGGCGAAGCGATCCAGGAAGTCCGCCGCATCCTGCGCGAACACATCGGCCTTGCGGGCGAGACCGCCCGGGCTGGGCGCGAAGGCACGGTGCATCGCTCCGGCGCGGCCACCGCCACCGCAACCGCCACCGCAACCGCCCCGCAGCCC
>JBAUOX010000113.1:0-4524 GCA_049579985.1 Isosphaeraceae bacterium
AGTACTGGCCCATCGACGAGTTCATCAAGTCGGCAAAGGGTCTGGGAATCAGCAGCATCGAGCTGCTGCCGGTCAAGTACTTCCCGCAGCTCAAGGAGGCCGGACTGATCAACGCAATCGGCCAGATCGACATGGGCGCCGACCCGCCGTTCGTGAAAGGCTTCAACAACCCCAAGCACTGGGACCAGGTGATGAAGGCCACGCGCGAGGCGATCGACGCCTGCGCCGAGTATGGCTACAAGAACGTGATCTGCTTCACCGGATACAAGAAAGACATCCCCGATGATGTGGGTGCCGAGAACTGCGTCAAGGGGTTCAAGCAGATTGTCGGCCACGCCGAGAAGAAGGGAATCACGCTCTGCCTGGAGATGCTCAACTCGCGGGTGAGCACGCACCCGATGAAGGGACATCCGGGCTACCAGGGCGACCACACCGATTACTGCATCGACATTATCAAGCGCGTCGGCTCGCCCAGTCTGAAACTGCTTTTCGACATCTACCACGTCCAGATCATGGACGGCGACATCATCACCCGGCTGCGTCAGAACAAGGAATACCTCGGCCACGTCCACACCGCCGGCAACCCCGGCCGGGGTGAGCTCGACGAGACCCAGGAAATCTATTACCCGCCGATCATGAAGGCCCTGCTCGAGATCGGCTACCAGGGCCACGTCGGCCAGGAATTCATCCCCACCCGCGACCCGATGGAGGGCCTGCGGCAGGCCGTGACGCTGTGTGATGTGTGATCCGCACGGTAAGCGAAAGGGACAACTCTACGGCGGTTGTCGTTCGTCCGACCGACATAGTTGGCCGCGGTACGCTTCCCCTTTTTCGGTGTGACATCGAAGCAGCCCCCGGCAGCGAGACGAGGTCGCTGGAACTGGCGACGGCAGACATGGGGCGGGGCCGTAGGCTTGAGGCGACGCCCTCGCCTCGCCGAATCGAAGCTCACTCCGCAACACTCCTGCCGGTCAACTTGTCCAGCGCTTCCCAGATCGATTGCATTGCAGACTCGCTGATTCGCCCGACCGAAGCATCGAGGAAACGTCGATCAATGGCGGCAATCTGGAAAACTAGAGCCACGGATGGGCGCTTCAGGCCGTTCTGGGAATCGGGCTGGATCAACACAGTGCCCGGGAATCGAAGTGCATCGAGCTGAGTGGTCAACGGGATCAGAATGACGGTCGACAAGGAAGGAGTTTGCTCGACGACCTGGGCGACAATCGCAGGACGCCGTCCCGCTTGGGCGTGACCTCCGCGAGGTGGGAGATTGACCCAGTAGATATCTCCAACCCTCATCCGTCGATCCCCTCGTAGGGGAACGAGCTCCAGACCTCAGCCGCAATCTCTTGCCAGCCCGTCAGCTCCTCGGCCAGCTCTTGGTTCATCGGGCCATCCTCCAGAGGAACGAGCAGAAGGCCGCTCTTGGTCTCGATCAACCGGACCGTGCGGTCCGGTTTCCAACCATGCCGGGCGAGGATGTCCGCAGGCAATGTTAGCTCGCCGCCTGGGCCGACCGTGAGAGTCGCCATCGTGTCGTTCCTTTACAACTCCCTGAAAGATCACCGGCTCAGAACTTATCACATAGGCTGCCCCGAACAACGAAACTCATTGTACACCACGTTTGCGGATTGACCCAATCGCCGCGAAAATCCCAAAAGCTCGGGTCGAGTCCAGAGCCGGCCCGCCTTACTCGGCCTAGGAAACGCGTTGTCGCCGGGGTACTCTGGACCGGCGAATTGAACGAGCCCGGGCGATCCCAGCGCGCCATACCGATTCGCGTGATGAATGTAGGCCGGGGAACGACAGCAAGAGGATGGAAGGAATGGCTCAGAAGGCCCCGATCGCGGCGCTCCCTGGTTTCTCATCCCTGGGGCTCGACAACCGTCTGGTAAAGGCGATCGTCGAGCTTGGCTATGAGGAGCCGACGCCAATCCAGAGGGAGGCGATCCCGCCGCTGCTCGAGGGAAAGGACCTCGTGGGCCAGGCGGCGACCGGCACGGGCAAGACGGCGGCCTTCGCCCTGCCGCTGCTGCACAAGCTTGCCACCGGGGAGCAACGCGGCCTTCGGCCGATGGCGATCGTCCTGGTGCCGACTCGCGAGCTGGCCATGCAAGTGGCCGAAGCGGTCCATCGCTACGGCCGGCCGCTGGAAGCCAGTGTGCTTCCCATTTACGGTGGGCAGGCGTACGGGCCGCAGTTGCGGGCGCTCGAGCGCGGGGCCGATGTTGTCGTCGCCACGCCGGGACGGGCCCTCGACCTGGTGCGCGGCAAGAACCTCAAGCTGGGCGGGGTGGCCGTCGTGGTCCTGGACGAGGCCGACGAGATGCTGGACATGGGCTTCGCCGAAGACATCGAGTCGATCCTCTCCGAGACGCCCAAAGAGCGGCAGACCGTGCTCTTCTCGGCAACCATGCCACCCCGCATTGCGGCCATCACCAAACGCCATTTAACCGACCCGGTGCGGATCAACATCGCCGCCGAGCCCACGGTTGCAGGCACCGCGGCGCGGGTGCGCCAGACTGCCTATATCGTGCCTCACGGGCACAAGCTGGCAACGCTCGGTCGCGTGCTGGACGCGGAGAACCCGACCTCGGCCATCGTATTCTGCCGCCGCCGCAATGAGGTTGATGAGCTGGCGGAAAACTTGAACGCGCGTGGCTACCGTGCCGAGGCACTTCATGGAGGCATGACCCAGGAGCAGCGCAACCGGGTCATGAAGCGGTTTCGCAGCGAGGCATCCGACCTGCTCATCGCCACCGACGTGGCCGCCCGGGGACTGGACATCCAGCACTTGTCGCACGTGATCAACTTCGACGTACCGGCCGAGGCCGCGTCGTACGTCCACCGGATCGGCCGCGTCGGTCGGGCCGGCCGTGAAGGCGTTGCCATCACGCTGGCCGAGCCGCGCGAGCACCGGCAAATCCGCAGCATCGAGCAAACGACGGGACAAAAGATCGAGATCGCCAAGGTGCCGACGGTGGCCGACCTGCGGGCCAGGCGCCTCGAGCTGTCGCGGGCCTCGGTGCGCGAGGCCATTGTCGATGGTGATCTCGATCGGTACCGGGTCGTGGTCGAATCACTGGCCGCCGAGTTCGACCTCATGGACGTTGCCATGGGCGCCGTCAAACTTCTCCATCAGGCCAACGGTGCCGAGAACCATGAAGACGACGAGATTCCCGAGGTCGAGCTCTACCGCGACAAGCCGCCGCGCGCTCCCCGGAAGGAACGTGCCAGGGATTCTCGAGGCGACAAGAGGCCGCATGGGGAAAGCCGCGGCGGCCTCATGACGCGTCTCTACGTCGGCGCGGGCCGCGCCGCGGGCGTCCGAGCCCAGGACCTTGTCGGCGCCATCACAGGCGAGGCCGGCCTCACGGGCCGCCAGGTTGGAGATATCGACATCTCTGACCGATTCTCGCTGGTGGAGGTGCCCGAAGACCTCGCCGAGGCGGTCATCACCGCGCTTCGTGCCAGCAAGATCAAAGGCAGGAAAGTGACGGTCCGGCGCGAGCGGCCGCGAAAGTAACAAGAGCTCAGTTCCTCAGATGATCTGCCGGATCGGTTCAGCACCTTCGACGCCGACAAGCTTCTGGTGCAGGCCGCCGTAGAAGTAGGACAGGCTGTTGGGATCGAAGCCGAGCTGGGTGAGCATCGCCGCCATCATGCCGACGATAATGCATTTCCGCCTGGACCGCGCTCGTGCTATTGGCTCGCTCCCGGGATGCTGCGCTGGGCCGCTCAAGGGCGAACCGTCGAAATCTTACGAGGGATCCTAGTTCAACAAGAATCCAACCATGGGTCAAGTTCGGCAAAGCTCATCGATTGATCGACAGTATTCACTGCCGGAGCGAGGCGACCACGGCCTTGACGTCATCGCTTTCCACCTGCTGGCCGGCAAGGGCCTTCATGGCGATGCCCATTGCCATGCCGTCTTTCGGGGCGGCCTTGATCTGGTCCCTCACGGAAACCAAGGCTGCGGCAATCTGCTCGGGACCAAGAGTCGGTGGTATCCACTCCCGGAGCAGGGCAATCTCTTCCTCGGAGAAGGTTGTCGGTCCGGCTTTGGCCTCTCTGAGAATTCCACGCATCTTCTTGACTGCGTCGGCATCGGCGACCTCGGCCCCGGTTGCCAGTGTGAGCTGAGCAATCCAGTAGCGGAGAAAGCCCGTCTTCACCGCGTCGCGCGCCTTCATCGCCTCTCGTAGTTGTACCCGCATGCGTTCCACGATGGTCATATCTTGAAATCTCCCACGGGGGTCAGAAGAAAGCGGGAAGCCAGGCTTTGACGCCAGGGCGGTTTCCTTCTTGGAATGCGACTGGCGGTATCGTCTGAAACCTTCCTCGCTCGCCCGCTGAAGACACCAGAGGCCACCATGGCCTCGTACTGATCGAGGGTGAAACGATAGAGCGGCCATGGGATCCACCCTGGGTCCGCCAGTGACGTCATCGGTTCGCTTGGGGCGATCGTGGACATGCGGTTGCTCCCGAGGAATACGGTTGCACCATGATCCTATCACAACACGG
>JBAUOX010000114.1:0-4244 GCA_049579985.1 Isosphaeraceae bacterium
TCGCAGGTACGTGCCGTCACGGCATCGAACGACTTGGGAGCAGGGTCGCGGCTGTGCCGGTCCATCCAGTCGAAGAACGTGGGGATCTCTTCGGGGAACTCTTCGAGGCCGCGGTGGTGATACTCCACGTAGGTGACCTCCCAGGACTTGAGGATCAAGGGCTTCAGGTAGGTGCCGAAGATGACCTCGCTGGAGGCAGGCGCCAGGTCGCCGATCACGAAGTAGAGCGGCAGGCGCTCGTGGTGGGAAAGATAGCGAGGAACGTACTTGGCCGGAAAGCCGGAGACGACGACCGCGCCGGCGAAGAGGTCGGGATGACCCAGCGCCATGTCCCAGGCCATGTTTCCGCCGGTGAGCTGACCGGCGACGAAGACCCGGTCGCTGTCGATCGCGTACCGCCGCCGCGCATCGCGGATCGCCAGCTCGACCGCGGCGTGCTCGCTGGGTGTATACCGGTAGTCGGGTGGCTGGCCGGCCACGTTGTACTCCGGCGCGATCACGACGTAACCTCGGCGGGCCGCCTCAGCCGCCCAGACCTCGATAGCCGATTGCGGCCCTTGCCCGGAGTGCAGCGCGACGATCGCGGGATAGGAACGAAGCGGGTGGTACTCCGGAGGCAGGCGAACGGCGTATTCCGTGGGCTCCTCGTCCGCTTGCTCCAGCAGCTTGTGGGCCATGGTTTTCTCCGCCTCCTCGGCGGGGTCGCAGAGGGGAGGCGGCATGAGCTGAATCATCCGGGTGACGAGGTCGAGCTTCCTGAAGCCCTCGGAGGCGCCCTCCTCGGTGGGCCAGTTGAGCTCTTCGAGCTTGGCCAGAATGTTCTCGCGCCCCGTGGCCGCTGCTCCGGCCAGGTAATCGTGCACCAGGTCGCGCGCCTGCCACAGGCTGTCGGCCACGCTCAGCTCGGAGACCGCGGCGTCGCTGCCCAACACGTATCCCGACATCGCCAGGGCAAACTGATTAAGTTCGCTGGTGCCGCCTCCAGGACGAGCCTTGCGCCAGGCGAGAAACCGATCGCGGACGGCGTCGGGCGCCTGTTCGATGGCCTTCATGGCCTCGGCAGTTCGTTTCTTCCAGGTCCCACGCTCTGTGGCGGGCAATTCTCCTTCGAGCTTGCGAAGGTCGGTGGCCAGGGCAAGATCGGCGGCCCGCTGCTCGTCGTCGCGGCGGATCACATCGCGGATCTCGAGCAAGAGCTCGGTGGCGATCTCCTTCTCCGTGAAACTCCTGAGCATCGACGACGCCTGGCGGTACTGCTGGGCCTTGCGGCGAACCTCGATCTCGGCGCGGCGCAGGGTCGCCTGGGCCTGGATGATGTACCCCTTCGCCCCGGCGGCTCGCTCACTCAGGTCCGTCTGCGGAAAATCATGAATAATCCGGTCGAGCTCTTGCCGGGCCTCTGGATAGTAGCCTGCATCCATCAAGAAGCGGACAACTTGTTCGCGCTCGGCCTGGTCTTGCTGCTCGACGCGGGCCAACAAGCCGGTCACCACCGGCCGGGGGATCTGGGTGGTCGCCACCTGGCCGAGCCAGAACCCATTCACGCCGCGATACTTGACCACGTGGGGACCAATCTCGATGATGGCCTGCTCCATGGAGGTCGGCCGGGGCGACTTCGAGCCGACATAGCGGAACGGTCTTCGCCCCTTCTCGTTCCACGGGCCGGCCTGAACGCTGAGCACTTCCTTGGGCATCGACCCGGCGTGCACCACCAGCGGCTGAACGAGCGAGAACTTCTCGCCAGTCCGGTACGTGTTATCACCGACGACCCGCTCGATCTTCGAGTCGCGGATCACGGTCTTCTTCAGGCCGTCCCAGATGTAAACCAGGGTGGCGTCCTTGTCGGGTGCTCCCTGGCTCAGGTAGACCATTCCGTTTTTCAACGTGATCGTATCACCCTGGATCGTGGCAGCCATGCACAGGAGCCAGGAAAATAGCAAGAGCACGCTGCAAGCCCATAGTTTCGACGTCTTACTCCCGGTCATCACGTCGCTCCCTCATTCGGCCTGAGCCGTAAGCCGCGTTGGCACCAGCCATCCACGATATGCGGAAGCCCTGAGCTCCCGAACGCCGCGCCGAGCCGCTCGCGGTTCACACCAGCCATGAGCCTCATCTGCTTGCATGCCAATTGTGACAGTCTCGGCGGCAAGGTCAAGACTTGGCGGCTGCGGGAACAACGCATCGTCCTTCCCGGTTCGTCGTGCCGCGGGCCCCGCACTGGCATGCTGCAAAGTTGCGGTTGACGCGTGTTTTCTTTCCTATCGGATTTGTCTGACCGTCACTGATTTTGGGGGAGTGGGCATCGGTATCCACCAAGCGATGCGGAGGTCAACAGGTTTTGCAGCCGGCAGTCGTGGTAACGGTTTTGGTTGAGCCGTTCGGCGGGGCATCGCCGGTCTTGGTTCTCCCGCGCCGTCGCCGGATGCCAGGGTACAAAGCTCCACAGCAACGCTCAGGCTCGGCAGTGCGACCGACAAGCCTCGCGCGAGCCGTGCAGGTGCAGGCCTTGGTCGAAGTAGCGGTTCATCCCGCGCATCTGGCGGTCGAGCATGTTGCTGGTGCGGTGTCCCTCGGGATGGCGATAAGCGACGGACCATCGGCCCCACGGTCAGCACGTGAAGGGCGGTGGGCAGTGGATGAAAGGGATGGTTGAACGGACTCAGCATCCTGACCGGCAGCGCGGAGCCGCCTCAACTTTCGTGCCCGGTTTCCTATCCAGGTCCGTTCGTCCGGGTCGGGGTCGGTTGGGCTTCCTCGGGTTGCCCGAGCGGCGGAAGGATCTCTCGGATGGGGCAGCGAAAGCCGGGCACGACGTCCTCGCCTGAGAGCTCGTCGTCGTCTTGCAAGCGGCTGATCGAGCCGTCACGGCGGTAGACCGTCACGGTGCGCGACTCGGGGCTGATCACCCAGATCAGAGGCACACCCACTTTCCGATAGTCATTCAGCTTCTCCTCCAGCTTATAGACCAGGTCGTTGGGCGACACGACTTCGACCACCAGGTCCGGGGGAACCTTGGCCCAACCCTTGGGTAGGACATCACCGGGAATGCGGCCGGTCTTGACGAAGGAGGCATCGGGTTTGCGAACCATGCCGGGATCGTGAGGGAAGCACTGATATCCACTGTCGGCCGGCAATGCCCAACCGAGCTTATGCTCCTCAGAAAACCGTCCGAGGCGTACTAGTAGCCGACCTGCCACCCAACTGGATTCGATTCCCATCTGCCGCTCCTCGAGTTGACCTCCGACCAGCTCATAGCTGCCGTCAGGCATGGCCAGCAGATCCTCGGGCGTGTAGTAAGTCTTGGTGGCGACCGCCGTGCTCATGGTCCGGCTCCTTGTCGATGGCGTTCAAGATCCTTGGTTCTGATATGTCCGATCATACCCGATCATTGGCCGAAGGCCCATCTGCGTTAGGTCGGCGGCGACAGGCTCGCTCAGCTCCTGCAAGAGCACGGGTCGTGCGGGGGCTGATAGCGGACGGCGAGGTGGGGGGTGTCGAGGCGGCGATGGGCCTGGAGCTTCGAGTCGAGGCAGCTCTCGAGGACGCCGCTGACCGGAAGGGTTCGCTCGACAGGGTAGGGGGCCCGGCCCGACTCGATCATGGTCTCGACCTGGTGCATCAGACAGAGGGGGATGAAAAGGGGACATACAGGTTTATTCACCGGCTCCATGGGCTCCGAGCCAATAAATCGCTATGTCCCCCTTTATCCGCCCCCCAATAAAGCGCTATGTCCCCCTTTGTCCGCCCGATCGACGAGCTCGGGCTCCAGTCCCAGGAGATAGCGCGCGGCAAGCAGCCTGCGTTCGATGTGGCTCAGCCCGGCGAACTCGGCACGCAGGCGGATGAGCACGTCGGGGACGTTGGTCACGATGTTCGAGACTCCCCGCTCGATCAGCTTGATCATCTGCCGGGGATCGTCCACCGTCCAGGCCTGAACGTCCTTGTGCCGGGCCCGGGCTGCGCAGATCAGACGATCGTTCAGCGACTCGGCGTTGACGCACAGGGCATCGACGTCGAGCCGGTCGATATCGCCGATCGCCAGCGTGACAATCGCAGCCGTGTGGATTCGGGGATTGTACCGGCGGACTTCCATGAGCGCTTCGTAGTTCAGTGAGGAGACGATGCACTGGGACTCGAAGTGCTCGCGCTCGAGCAGCCGGACCACGTCCACGGCAAGATTCCGGCCCTTGGCCTGCTCCCCCTCCCGATCGTAATATTTGAGCTCGATCTCCAGCTTGATCCGG
>JBAUOX010000115.1:0-8039 GCA_049579985.1 Isosphaeraceae bacterium
CGGCGGGATACCAGAGGTGGTGCTCGAGATCGAAGCCGCCCATGCCCGACGCCGCGAAGTAATCCGCGGTGAGCCCGAGCATCGGGTACATCGCGTCCCCCGCCTCGTCGTAGAGGGCCAGGTACCATCGCATGTTCATGTGGCCGTTCCGGTCGAGGTAGGCGGGCGGGATCACCGCCCGGTAGACCACAGGCAAGGGTGCGAGTTGATCGAGCGAGATCGCAGGCGGGCGCATTCTTCCCCTCCTCTCAACTTGATTCCATTGCGGGTAAAGCGCTCTCCGGGCTTCCATCGCGCCGGCTGCTCTGTACCGTGCGGTGGCGCTCGCCCGTATGACGTCATCATTCCCTCGCTCGCATACGCGATCGCGATCACTTGCCCTGGAAGACGGGCGGTCGCTTGTCAAAAAACGCCTTGACGCCCTCTTTGAGGTCGTCGCTCCGAAATGCGGCTCGCCGCACAGATTGGATCGATTCGAACTCGTGAGCGCCCATCGGGGTACCCGCCGTGAGGCTGCGCAGCTCGGCTTTGACAACGGCCACCGCGAGGGGCGCTCGGCTGGCGATCGTACGGGCGATTCTCATCGTCGTTTCCTCGAGCTTCTCCGGTTCCACCAGGCGATTGAGCAGGCCGAACCGGTAGGCATCTTCGGCGGAGAGGGGATCGCCCGTGAAAACCATCTCTTTGATGACGTGCAGGGGCAGGACCCCGAGGAAGTGGGACATACCCTCGGTGTTGTAGGAGACTCCGATCTTGACTGGCGTGATGGCGAACGTCGTTTTAGGTGTGCCGATGGCAAGGTCGCAAGTGACGGCCAGGTCACAGGCCGCGCCCCAGACGCTGCTGTGAAGCATTGCGATGACCGGCATCGGGCCGTACCGGACGCGTTGGAGAACCTGTACGAACCCCGTGGTCCAGTGTACGGGGTCCTGGCCGTCGAGCGGTATCTCGTGGACATCGTGACCGGCTGACCAGATCTTCGTGTTCGGATCGGCGCGAATGATCACGACCCGGACTTTGGCTTTCTCGAATTCGTCCAAGGACTCAAGGAGCCCGGCGCAAACGTCGCTGCTGAGCGGATTGACGGGCGGCTTACTGATGGTCGCGATCCCGATGTTCTCAGCAATCACCGACGGGGTCACGGGTCGTGCCGGATTCTCTGCCATGATTCTCAACCTCGCTGGATTGCTCGCGCAATTTCGTTTAGCGTGATGTCGCAGACGACGATGCAGGCGTCGTGACGTCCCGCCGCAAGTTTCCGTAGCGGCGGTGCTCCGATCGGCCGCTCAAGGGCAGTGGCGACCGCAGCGGAAGGTCTTCTAACGGAGACACTTCCCGGACCGCCAGGGGTCCCACCAGGCGATCGTCGGGTACGTCTACGGCCATGCCGGAACGGCCGTAATCGAGCATCACTTGCATAAGGTTCTCATCGCCTCCGTCTTCGGGGATGTGGGCTGTTGGAAGCGGCAACAAAAAAACCCCGACCACGAGCTGATTCTCACGGCGGGGCGGTTTTATCTGAGTGGTACATTGCCCGTCGCGAGCAACTACTGTTGCGCAGGATTACTAGGTGGATGATGGGAAGTCAAGACCCAAGAGCCTGATTTCGGGAAATCCGAATTATGGGCCGAGTGAGACCCCTGTATCCTGAGCGGCCGGCCGGCAGCTTCCGGGCCTGGCTCAACACGCTCCCCGTCAGGCCTGGCAGGATTACCTGGCCAGACAGCAGAAACCTGGACGAGGCACTGGGAGCGAATCCGCCATCGAGCCGTTGACGGCCATCGAGGCACGGGACGATCTGGCGCGGCGGCTGGCCGAAGCGTTCGATGAGGAATCGCTCAATGAAGCCGCCGCCAGTGTCCGGCTTCGGGTCGACCCGCGCCGAGATGTTGAACTGCATCTGGTCCAGCTTGTGGTAACGGGGAATTGCCCGCTTCTCCGGCAGAATCCCCAGTAGCTCCTCGCGGATAACGTCGTAGTTGCGGTCGAGATCCAGCAGCTCGGGGCGGGTAGTGGAGATGTCGAAGAAGACCGGCCGGCGCGGCCCGCCGATGTGGAGATTGGAGAACTTGTAAGAAGCAATGAACTGGTTCTCATACTTCATCTTATCGAGGATCCTGACGATGACTCTCCCGGGCGGTATCGGCCTGTCTGCCGGCGCTATGGGGTCACTCGTCCGCCAGAGATGGAGCGGACGGCGGGTAGATTCCTGCGAGTTCACGGTCCCCGAGAAGCTTCTGCACCGCGACCTCCATGGATCGTCGGAATCCACGAGGGCAGGGGAATCATGAGCCATGCGGACAGCGCGAGGAGATAGACATCATACTGACGAACGAGCCGGAGGAGCTGATTGGACGCCCCCGGCCCCAGCGTCGAAGCGAGCCCCGAAACCCTCAACGCCGCGCGGAGCGTGGGCAAGTCGGCCTCGGTCAGCCTGGTCCGACACTTCGGATCGACCGTAATACTCAGGGCAGCCGTCAGGTCCTTGAGTAAGCGGAGCCCCATGCGGTAAGTGATCTTCGCCTGCGCCAGGACCAGTCCATCGCCGGTCGCGATCAGCAGGGCGGAGCTGTCGAGGACCGTCGTCAGGGCGGCTAACCACGAGTGGCCCCAGTGGTGCGGCCGGTAAAACGTCAGCACGGGGTGGGAGAGGTGGCTCTGGAGGACCTCGGCCATCCAGCGCTCGGCCTCGCGCAAATTGCCCCGCAGAATCTCGGAGCGGTCGGTGCCGGAGTAACGGTGCAGCAGCTTCATCGCGCTGGGCGGGCGGCCGGCTCGCGAGTGGATCAGCATGTTATCGATCTCACGCGCCCCGTAGGCTTGCTCCAGGACGGGCATGTAGGTAATGATCAGCGCCAGGAAGATGTAGCCAGACCCGGCCTCGAGGAGGATGAACAACCGGGCGATCGTGTCCGGAGAGGTCACATCACCCAGCCCGAGCGTCAGGAAAGTTGACGCGCTCATATAGAGGAGCGTGCCAAAGCCAACCGATCCAGCAACCGCGTGGAATCGCGACCCCAGTCCCTGATAAATCAGCGTGAAAGCGACGATCATCAGCACCGCCCAGAGCACGAGCAGGAGCACGACCGAGAGGGGGCCGTAGACGGCGAGGAAGCTCAAACGCAGGTCCGGCTGCCGGATCCTGCGGCCCACCGCGGCCCAGAGCAACCAACTCCACCGGTAGAACCTTCCGGACACACGTCGCATCGGGGCCACGGTGCGAGGCAGGATGATGGTTGCGAACCCGTCCCACAAGACTCCGCACCAAATCAACAGACCCGCTGCAAATTCCATCCATGAGAGCATCGTGGTTGCCATTGACAAGGACCATGGCGGGCTGGCATGCCACCGCGCGATTTAGACAGTGTGACTGGGCTTGTGAATCAGTATCTCGAACAGGCGCGGGGCCGCGCCACCGTTGCTGCGAGTGGAATACAAATCCTGCCATCCCAAGCTTTCAAAATCATCACATCCGTCATTTGACCCCCGCCCTTCCGCGGGCGAACTGCATCTCGCTCTTCCCTCCTCACTATTCACGTGCACACGATATCAGTGCGCGGGAGCGTATCGCGTCACTGGCCGCGCGCACCACGTCGAGCGTGGCGCAGAAGTGGGAGCGGAGCTTTCAGCGGCCACTATTGTGCAGGTTGATCTCCCGGGCAATGCTTGAAATCCTCTCGATCACCCGCGCGATCTGGTCCAGACAGCGGGCGATCACGGCGGGTCGGGACGGATCGATTTCCCTGTCCGGGACTGGGCCGACGTCGTGGGACGCATTCTCCCAGCGGCCTGATGCATCCGGCTCCCAGTGGACCGATTCCACACGGGCCTCCCGGCCCGGCAACGGCTGGAATTGCCGGGCCACTTGCTCCAGGTTGCTGCGGGCCTGCTCCGCGTAATCGCCGATCACCTGGAAAAAACGCTGCCGGAGCGGGTGCTCCTCCTCCAGACCGAGAAGGAAGCGTACGTACTCGAGGTTGGCATCGATCTCCTGCAGGCAGCCCAGGATGCCGTTATAAGCAGGATCGGCGTGATCGGGGCCGGGCAGGTAGCGCGCGTCGTCGAGCAGATCGCGCGCTCGCGTGACCGTTTCGCTTAGGCTCGGCGGCGACCCTTCCCAGCCAGAGCGAGGGCCGTCGAACAACCGGCCCAGACTCACCGCCGTGTCCTGCAGGGCGGCGGCGATCGAAGCGCGCAGGCGACGCATGGGCAGCACCGGCCAGAGATAGGCGTGAACGACCATCGCCGTGAAGCCAGCGACGACTATCCCCGCAATGCGCGTCCGCACCCCCGCGAACGAGCCCCACCCCGGACCGGTGGTCGCCAGGTAGGCGAAGGGCAGCCCCATGCCGGCCTGCAGGCCGGCGATGTTGTAACGCTGCAGTTTTTGATAGGCCAGATTGGCCAGAAACTCGCCCAGGAACACAAGCGACAACAGGAGGGGGAAGTGGGGCAGACGGCTGGTGAATAAGGCCGCCCCGACTCCGTAGAAGAAGCCGCTTAGGAGGCCGACCAGGCCAAGCAGGTCGGTCTTGGTCTGCCGGCCGAGGTTGCCGATGCTCGCAAAGAACGTCGCAAAAAAGGCGACCTGCGTCCCCCCCGGGAAACCGAGCACCTGTTGTTCCACCAGACACAAGAGGATAATGAGAACCAGCTTCGTGCTCGCGCGCAGGGAGTTGACGTCGATGAGCCGTGTGCCAGTCGCCAAGGGATCAAGGGCGACCAGCTCCCCCGCCAGGCCTTTGCGCAAGCTGGGAAGGAGAGCATTCTGGGACGTCGTCACGGTCTGGAGGTCCTGCAGCACGCGGCGTAAGACGGTTTGAGGGGTGCCGTGGGCGAGCAGAACCCTCTGAAGCAAGCCGGCATCGAGCGGCGAAACCTGATTTCCGTGCAGGATGCCTTCGAGCACGGCGTGCAAGTGCTCGGCGCATCGGTCGACAAGGCCGGCCAGTTGCCAGCGCGTTTCGACCGGTAGGGCCGCAGGCAGCACCGGGGCGACGGCCTGATTGAATAACCACAGGCGCAGGTTCAGTGCCCGGCAAGCAAGGACCATCCGCGCGAAGGGATTGGAAGTGTCCCGGCCACGGCGCAACTCGGGCGCCAGCATCTGGCGCAGCGGCCGGAAGGGCGCCCACTCCTCGGCGGACGCTTCCACCGGCGGCGACTCGTCGGAACGAATCTGCCGGGCCACCCGCCGGCACTGCTCTTCCAAATGGGCGTAGACCGCAGCCAGCCGTTCCAGAAAGACCTTTTCTGTGGTGCGCGGCCAAATCAGGGTATTGACCACGATGACCGAGAAGCCGCCCACGAACCAGTCGATTCCGTAAGCGACGTAGAACGCCAGCGTCTCCCCGACGGTCCCCTGGGAAAATACGAAGATACCGATGGCGGACACCATGCTGCCCATGCTCCCCGGCAGGGGAAACCGACTGGGGTGAAAAGCAGGCAAGTGAAGATCCATACCAGCGTCACGCTCAGAAAGAGGAAGGGGACGTCGTGAAAGGCGATGACGAGGAGCGCCGACACGACGGCGCCGACCGCGATCGCGAATTGTCCCAAGATCGCATTGAGGCGCGGGCTGGGCATGCCCAATGCCATGATGATGACGACGAAAATCGGCGCGAATTCACCAGCGGCCAAATGGAAAAAGTAAGTCAGGGCGGTGGCCAGACAGCATGCCAGGGCCGTTTTCAGGGCGTGCCTGATCTGTCCCTTGCGCAGAGACTCTTCGAAGAGGCCCTCCCTTTGCGGCGCGGTCGAAGTCATGATTGTTTTCGGTGAGTGGCTAAGGTAACAAGCGTGACCACCCACCGCTCACCTGGCTCTCAATATAGGTAATCCCAATAGGCCACGATCTTCTGCCAGATTTCGGTCACCGCGTTGAGCCAGTATTTCTCCCGGGTGTACACGACCACACTGGCCGTGGTCCCGACCCGGAGGGGATATCTTTCCGGCAGCTCGCGGGTGATCCACACCTGGAAGCGCTGGGCGAGCCGGATCCAGTTGGGCGGCTCGCTGACGGCTGGCAGGTTGCCCGAGGGTGTCCCCTGTCCCTGATTCACTCCCCAGCTCACGGTCTGCACCACGCCGGAGAAGATGCGCCCGGGGTAGGTGTTGAAGGTGAGGCCGACGCGCTGCCCCGGCCGGATGTGTTCCAGGCTGTTCTCCCGATAGTTGGCGACCACCCACCACTGATTGGCGTCGATGAAGGTGAGTACCGGCGCGCCGGCATGGACGTAGAAGCCCTCGCGGAGCTGGACGTTGGTGAAGTAACCGTTGGCCGGAGCATAAATGCGCGTCCATTCCAGGTTAAGCCTGGCCTCCTCGAGCTCCGCCTTGGCCTCCGCGACCAGCGCATGTTCTTCGCCGATCCGCGCCGCCAGTGCCTGTTCGGCTCTGCGGATCTGCGCCCGGCCTCGCTCTCGGTAACTGTTAAGCGGTTCGTCTTTCCCTTGTTGCGCTTTTCGGGCAGTCGTGGCCGTTCCGGGGCCGAACTCTTTGCACGGCGCCTTCGTAAAGGTTGGTATGATTCCTCCAGCTACAATCCCTGAAGCGATCTGGAAAACCGTCCCAACGGAAGCCCAAGCCGCCATCTCGGCTCTCGTGGGCTCCCTGGAGCAACGGATCGCCGAGCTGGAAGCGGAAAACGCTGAGCTGCGGCGTCGGCTGGAGCAACGGGAGCACGAACTCCAGAAGATTCACCAGCGCAAGAAGCACACCCAGAAAGGCCGCAACGACCCCAAATCGCCCCGCGCGGACCGGCGTCGCAAGGAACACCGCAAGCACCCGGGGTCCTTTCGACCTGAGCCTCCACCAGGGACCGTATTCACCGAACACGACGTCCGTCCTCAGCAGTGTTCCCATTGCGGTGCCAAGGATCTCGAACCGACCGGCCAATTCGAAGATCACTTTGTGGCTGATATCCCCGAACCCAAGATCGAGTGGCATCGCTACCGTCGCCATATCTACCGCTGTCGTTGTTGTGAGCAGACCTGCCAAGGCCGCGGGGACCTGGAACTCCCGGGCTCTCATATCGGCCCTCGAGCCCGCTTGCTGACCTGCTACAGCCGCGCTCACCTGGGCATTTCCTTGGGTAAGACCCAGAACCTGCTCCACGACTTCTTCGGCCTGACGGTCAGCCGGGCCGGCTTGCTCGGTCACTTGCATTGGGGCGGCCAACTGTTCGCGCCGGTGGTCGAGGAACTCCTCGAATTGCTTCGCCAGTCCCCCGTGGTCCAGGGCGATGAAACCGGCTGGCGGATCAACGGCAAGACCGCCTGGGCCTGGTGCTTCCGCGATCCTCGTCTGGCCTTGTTTCTCATCGATCGCCACCGCAGTCGCGACGTCATCGTCCGAGTCCTGGGCGAGTCGTTTGCCGGCACGTTGGTCAGTGATTTCTACGCGGCTTACAACGGCCTGGATTGCGGCAAACAGCGCTGCCTGGTCCACTTGCTCCGCGAATTGGCCAAGCTCCGTGAGGAACTTCCCTGGCAATCGGTGCGGGCGTTCATTCAACCGCTTATTGACCTGTTTCGAGATGCCATTCAGTTGGGCAAGGACCGCGAGCAGCTCGGCCACGCGGGGTTCCACCAAGCCTACAAGCTGATCATCGATCGCTTCGACGATCTGATGCTGAAAACCCGGACGCGTCATCCCGACTGTGTGCGGATTTGGAAGCGGCTGTACAAGCATTGCGACGAGTTGTTCACCTTCTTGGACGACTCGCGAGTGCCAGCCGATAACAATGGCACCGAACGAGACATCCGCAGCCTGGCGGCGGCACGCAGTGACGGCGGCACGCACCGGGCCGACTGGAGCGCCGCGGCTTTTGCCCGGATCAAGAGCATAATCGTCACGGGTATGAAGAACGGTGTACGCTTCATCGAATACGGGACCGAGGTGGTCCGTGCCAAGCTGCGCGGTGAACGATTGCCGCTTCCGCTGGCCACGGCAACGGACACCAGTTAGTCGCTCCGCGTGACGAGCCGACTCGGCCAAGTCCAACCCACCCACCCCCCATCTCGGCTCGCTCATCGATC
>JBAUOX010000116.1:0-16900 GCA_049579985.1 Isosphaeraceae bacterium
GGCTTTGCTCATTCTCGTATCATACCTTCTCCTCCCTCGTTTGTAACGCTTAATTTTTTGCGGGCCCTAACTCCTGGTTGTGGGCAATCACTCTTTGGAGATGATTCGATAGCACGACATAAGCGAGGCTTAGTCTTCGAGCCTCCAGCCAGAGGGGATAGTTGGGAAGTTTGTGATTCCGCGATAAGGTTCTCGCAACATCAAGGAACCCCTGAATTGCCTGTTTGAATCCGGCTATCCACTCCGGATCGGCTAGCAGGGGAGAGATAGGGGCAAGCCTGAAACCGCCCGGGTCGGGTGAGGGATTCTTCGCCATCTTTCAGCTCCTGTAATGGCGGAGGCCTGTGCCAAGAGATCAGGAGCTAGACTCTCCGGCACAGGCCTCCAGACAAGGCCGGTTGATCAGACCGGCCCGGTTGATCTTAGCCGACTCGTTCCATCGCCTCCGCCGCTTTGGCCCCGTCCAGCTCCGCGTAAACCTCCGTCACGACCGGGGAGGAATGGCCCAACACGGCCCGGGCCACGTCCAGGCCGAACTCCCGACGGAGCCGAGTCGCCGCGTTGTGGCGGAGTTGGTGGGGGTGCCAGTGAGGGATCGGAGTTGGAACGTCAAGCCCGGCCTCCCGCGATCGCCGCTCGGCCCCCGCGTTGGCCTTGCCGATGCCGTACTCGATCGCCTGGCGGTAAGTGCCGGGAGTGTACCTAGACCCCGGAGCCTTTCGGGGTTTACGCCTCCGCCGATTTTGCTGGGAGGGTTGGACCCGGGTTTTTCGGCTCTCCCTCTGTCCGGCGTGACGCTCGGCCTCCGCTTCGGCCGGAGAGAACAGGTAAGCCCCCAGCTCGGCCCGGAGCCACGGCCGAAGAACCGCTTGGGCCGCCGGGCCGAGATAGATCCGACGCTCCCGGCCGTGATGCTCCGTCTTATGGCTCTCGGGAGTGTAGGCCCAAACTCGGCCCGACGTGTCCAGGTCGCACGATCGCATCATGCAAACCTCTCCCGGCCTCATCCCAGAGAGCCGTTGGAGTTCCACCATCGCCCAAACCTGGCGGGAGACGTGAGGCTTGATGGCGTCAACGAACGCATCAGGGACCGGCTTGACCGGCTCCGACTCCCGGACATCGGCACGGCCCCGACGGAGGCCCGGAACCGCTTTTAGGCCGTGAGGGAGGGAGGGAGGGAGGGACCATTTCCTCCCCGACGGCCCACTTGAACGCTCGGAGTACGTGCCGGACCCGTTTGTTGACTTCGCTCCGACAGAGGCCGGAATCAATCATCGCCTGGCGAACGGTCTTCAATCGGAGAGGCCCGAACTCCCGGGCCGGAGTATGGCCATAGAGCTGGCGGAGAGGCCGGAGAGCCAACCGGATGTTGACCGGCTCCGTTGTGGGCTTGCCGTTCTTGACGTAGTAACCGTCCGCGTAGTCGAGATACGCCAAGAGCATTTCGTTGACGGTGAGATCCGCCCGGGAGGCCGAGTCGGCCACGATCGGCCGTCGGCCCGTCGCCAACCATTCGGCCATGAGACGGTCATACTCGGCCCGGCTCTCGGGAGTGTCGAACTTCCCGAGATAGACATCCCGACCGCCGATCGAAACGACCGCCAGGCCGGAGGGTTTGTGGAGCCGGTAGGACGGTAAGCGAGAGAGCTGAACGGCCATCGAACGGCCCCCAATCCGGTAAACTACCGGCTTTCTTGGGTTTCAATTCGGCCGCTCTGTCGAACCGGACAGGTAAGCTAAGTCTAGCTTTCGGCGGGGTTTACTTCGATTACACCCGACTGGATTCGAACCAGTAACCTTCGGTTCCGTAGACCGATGCTCTATCCAATTGAGCTACGGGTGCGTATGCGTCGCTTTCGACGGATTTATCCTATCGAACCCCTGGGGTGATGACAAGTCTCAGGACGCCGGGACGCGATAAGCAGCCGCCGGCGAACTGGAGTGAAAGCGTCGCCACGTCCTCGCCAATGCTGGGGGAGCCGAACTTGCCCAGGGCCGCGGAGACCGTTTCGACCTCGCCGATCAAGAACCTTGCGGCATCGACGAGATGACAACCCATCTCCAGCAGGATCAAACGCGGCATCGTGCGAAAATAGGGCTGATCGTCGTAGCCCCCTCGCGCAGGGCTCGGGTGTCGCGATGGGCAATCCGCAGGCGGATCGGCCGGCCAATCGTACCGGCGCTGATCTCGGCCCGGAGGGCACGATACCAGGACCGGAACCGACGGTTCTCGTGGAACATGAAGCGGATGCCCGACGAATCGCAGGCCCTGATCATCGCCTCCAGATCGGAGCGGACGGCGGCGGACGGCTTCTGGCAGAGGACGTGGACCCCACTTGAAGTCGTGGCGCGGCGCTTTTCATCAAGGCACCCCGACCTCTCTGTTTGGAGAGGTTACAGTGAAGTCGGCAGCGAAAGGATTCGGCCTCCGATCGCACCTGCCGCCCGCGATAGTAGCCGGGGAAGGATCGTTTAATTTGACACGGTGGCAGGGCCCGAGTTCACGAGGACTTGCCGAATTCCGTCGGGCTCTGGTCGGCCGCTAAGTAACGGTTGCGTTAAGATTCCGGGATGTGCATAATGAACCCGTTCGGCCAATCCTCGTAGTAATACAATTAGGACGAGGCCCACGCGCCATGCATTCGTGCACCGTGGTGTGACCGATCGATGGGCCGGTTCCCGCTTGACCGGGCTCGATGCGTGATCGGTCGGATGAGTTCGACATGATGGCCGACGTTGACCCGTGGCTTAGGAGGATAATACCGGCATGTCCACGTCCGTCATGATTGAAGCCGATGGGCTGTGCAAGCAATTTGGGTCGTTTCTGGCGGTCCGCGACGTGTCGTTCTCGATCCCCAAGGGGCAGGTGGTGGCCTTTCTCGGTCCCAACGGGGCGGGCAAGACCACGACGATGCGGCTGCTGACCGGTTTCGTCGCCCCCACGCACGGCTCGGCCCGGATTGCGGGGATCGACGTTCAGTCCGACCGTATAGGCGCAGCCGAGCACCTGGGCTACCTGCCCGAGAACGGCCCACTCTATCCCGACATGTCGCCGCTGAGCTTGCTCAAGTTTTTTGGCGAAGCCCGCGGCCTCATGGGGGCCAAGCTGCACAGTCGTGTTGATGCCGTCGTCGGCCAATGTGCCCTGGATTCAGTGGCTCACAAGCCGATCGGCAAACTTTCGAAGGGCTATCGGCAGCGGGTCTCGATGGCCCAGGCGCTGCTTCATGACCCCGAGGTCCTGATCATGGACGAGCCCACCAGCGGCCTCGATCCCAACCAGATTCGCGGGGTACGGTCGTTGATCCGGGACCTGGGCAAGTCCAAAACAATTCTGGTTTCGACCCACATTCTCCAGGAGGTCGAGCCGGTGGCCGACCGGGTCCTTTTCATCCATGATGGGAAGATCGTTTTTGACGGCAAGCCGGCCGACCTGGCGCGAATGAACGGCAACCTGGAACAGTCCTTCTACACCTTGACGGCGCAGCCAGTGTGATGGAAGTGGAGTGGCGAGTGGCTCGGAATAGTGGCGAGTGGCGAGTGACGAGTTAATCGCCAGGAACCAAAGACGGATGCAGGGCCTATCCTGATTCACTTCTCGCCACCGGCCACTATTCACTCGCCACTAGCCACTCGCAACTCGCCACTATTCAAGAGGGTTTCCCCGGTGACCACGCTCGAGACCAAACCGACCAGCAAGGCGCCGGCCGCGACGCCGGAACGACACAGCGGCTCCCGGCCGTTCCGCGGCCACGTGATCTGGGCCATCTTCAAGCGGAACCTGCAAAGCTACTTCAGCAATCCCGCCGGTTACGTCTTCATCACGCTCTTCGTGATCATCAGCTCGGCCGTCGCGTTCTGGCAGCCCGAGTTCTTTTCCAACAACCTGGCCAACCTCGACCAGCTTAACAAGTACATGCCCTACGTGCTGCTCTTCTTCATCCCGGCAATCACGATGACATCGTGGGCCGATGAACGACGGCAGGGCACCGACGAGCTTCTTCTCACCCTGCCCGCGCATGACGTGGACGTGGTGCTGGGCAAGTACCTCGCGGCGCTGGGAATCTACACGGTGGCCCTCGCATTCTCTCTGAGCCATCTGCTGGTGCTGCGGTACCTGGGTGATCCCGACTTCGGGGTGATGTTCTCGACCTATCTGGGCTACTGGCTGATGGGGGTCTTGCTGATTGCGATCGGCATGGTCGCCTCGCTCTTGTCGTCGAACGTCACGGTGGCCTTTATCCTGGGCGCCCTGCTCTGCGCCGTGCCGGTGTTCCTGGACTGGATCGGTACACCCACCGGCGCCGGCTTGCGGCGGCGGATCGAGGACTGGTCGGTTCCTGCCCAGTTCCGCGACTTCGGCGCCGGCGTGATCTCGCTCTCGGGCCTGTTCTACTTCATCTCGCTGGCCGTGGCGATGCTCTACCTGAACATGGTTTTGCTGGGGCGTCGGCACTGGGCGGGGGGTGAGGCAAGCAAGGGCCTGTGGGCTCATTCGGCGATTCGTTTCCTGGCGGTGATCCTGGCGCTCTTCAGCGTGAGCGTGATGATTCAGCGGCTGGGCACACGCGCCGATGCCAGCTCGGAGCAAGTGCATACCCTTTCGCCCGAATCGCTCGAGCTGGTCAAGCAGATTCCCGACGACAAACCGGTGCTGATCCAGGCCTATTACAGTCCGGATGTGCCCCGCGAGTACGTGGAAACCAAGTCCGATCTGCTGGGCCTGTTGCGGGAGTACGAGGCCCGCAGCCGAGGCAAGATCCGCCTCAACCTGGTGCCGACGGAACTCTATTCGGAAGCGGCCCGTGAGGCCGAGAAGCGGTTCGCCATCGAGCCCAAGCGGGTTGCCTCGGACGACCAGGCCAAGCGGATGCTCTCGGAGATCTTCCTGGGTGTGGCGTTCACTTCAGGGCTCGAGGAAGTGGTCATTCCGTTCTTCGATCGGGGCCTGCCCGTCGAGTACGAGCTGACTCGCTCCATTCGCGTGGTCTCACGCAGCGCGCGGAAGAAGGTCGGCATCCTGAGCACCGACGCCAAGATGATGGGTGGCTTCGATACGCGCAGCTTCGGCCAGATGCCGGAATGGTCGATCGTCACCGAGCTCAAGAAGCAGTACGAAGTGAGCTCGGTCGCGGCCGATTCGCCGATCGCTGCCGAACTCGATGCCCTGATCGTCGCCCAGCCGTCGTCGCTGACTCAAAGACAGATCGACAACCTCACCGCGTATGTGAAGAGGGGGGGGCCGACGCTCCTGTTCCTCGACCCCCTGCCCGTCGATAATCCGCAGATCGCCCCCGAGGTTCCCAAGATGCCGCCGGGAGGACCGTTCGGCGGCGGTGCTCCTCCCGAGCCCAAGGGGAACCTACGTCCCCTGCTCGACTTGATCGGGTTGGACTGGCCAACCACCGAGATCGTCTGGAACCCGTACAATCCGCATCCGCAGCTTGCCATGCTCGAGCCGGAGATCGTTTTCATCGGCAAGGGCAGTGGTGCCGACGGTGCGTTCAATCCCGAGCAGATCGCGTCGTCGGGGCTGCAAGAGATCGTCACCCTCTTCCCCGGGCTCTTGCGTCCTCGCAGCGGGGGTTCGGGGCCGGAATTCATCCCGCTGCTCCGCACCAACGACGCGGGCGGCATCGTCTCCTGGACCGATGCTGTCCAGCAGGGCTTCATGGGAATCTCAGGCATCAACCCCCGCCGCCGGCACGTCCCCACGGACGCCAGCTACACACTGGCTGCCCGGCTGACCGGAACGGCGGCGGTGGATAAAACCGCCGACAAAGAGAAGGACGCCCAGAAAGCTGAGCCCAAGAAAGACCAGCCAAAAAAGGATGACAAGCCGGCGGCTATCAAGGTGATTGCCATCGCCGATCTCGACCTCATCTCCGAGCAATTCTTCGAGCTGCGGCGACAGAAGATCGGCAATCTTGATTTCGACAACGTCACCTTCGTGCTCAATTGCGTCGATGTGCTGGCCGGTGACGAATCGTTCGTGGCCTTGCGGAAGAAGCGGCCCAAGCATCGCACCCTGCTCACGCTCGAAGCTCAGACCAAGAACTTCGTCGAGGAGCTGCAGCGCCAGACCAGGTCGGCGGAAGACGCGGCCAAGGACAAGCTCGATCAGGCCCAGAAAGCTTTTGACAAGCAGGTCGATCAGGTCAAGGGCCGCACGGACCTGGACGACCGCACCAAGGAGATCATGCTGGCCAACCTCCAGGAGGTCGCCCAGCGGCGGCTCGAGGTCGAGAAGGCCAAGATCGAGGACGAGAAGCTGACCAGGATCCGCGAGGGCAAGGCAGACTCGGAACAGAAGACCCGGGCCATCGAGAACCGCGTGCGGTTCATGGCCGCGGTGATCCCTCCCCTGCCCCCCTTGATTCTGGGCTTGTTCGTCTTTGGCACCCGCCTCCGCCGCGAGAACCTGGGGGCCAACCCCAAGCAGTTGGCGTGAACGATCGGGGTCAGGGCTCGTAAGCGCAGTGGACAAGAGCAGGTAACAGTCACTCACGGCCGGCTGCGGCCGGCGGGCTGATTTTGAGGATCGATAATGAACGAACTCTCCAAGACCTTGGCCTTCAGCGCGGTGGCCCTGGCACTCTGCGGCGCGGCCTTCGTCAGCACCAGGGACCGCTCGGTCCGTGACGAGGCTTTCAACGACCAGGGGCAGCCGTTTTTCTCCGACTTCAAGGACCCCCTGGCTTGCACCGACCTGGAGGTTATCGATTTTGATCCCTCGACGGCGACTGCTTCGCGGTTCCAGGTCAAGTTCGAGGACGGCAAGTGGGTGATCCCTTCCCACTACCGCTATCCGGCCGATGCCCGCGACCGCCTATCGAAGACGGCGGCCGCCGTCATGGACCTGGCCAAGGACACGGTCCGCTCGGACCGCGCCGAGGACCAGGAGGAAATGGGAGTGATCGACCCGCTCGACACCAAGACCACCACCCTGAAGGGCCGCGGCAAGCGGATTACCCTGAGAGACTCTTCGGAAAAGGTCCTCGCCGACTTCATCATCGGCAACGAGGTCAAGGACAAGACCGGCCAGCTCTACGTGCGCGTGCCCGGCCAGAAGCGAACTTACGGGGTCAAGGTCAAGGCCGAGCCTTCGACCCGGTTCGCCGACTGGATCGAGACCAACCTGCTCAAGCTCGAAGCCAGCCACATCCGCAAGATCGAGTTCGACAACTACAAGGTGAACCTCGAACAAGGCTATCAGCGCGGCGAGGTGCTGGACATCGGCCGCAAGGATGCGAGCGCGGCGTGGACGATGGCCGGACTGTCCGCCGACCAGGAGCTCGACAGCGATAAGCTGCGGACCCTGACCGACGCCCTGGCCGACCTCAAGATCGTCGGGGTTCGCACCAAGCCCGCGGGGCTCACCAGGGACCTGAAGCAGAACGACAAGGAGGGCATCAAGCTGACAGCCACGACCGTCGCCTCGTTGCAGAGCAAGGGATTCTACATGACCAAGGACGGACAGCTTCTTTCCAACCAGGGCGATGTCCGCGTCTACACTGACGAGGGGGTCGTCTACACTCTCCGGTTCGGTGAGGTGTTCTTCGGTACCGGCGATGAGCTCACCGCGGGTACTCCCGACGAAGCCGAGAAGAAGGCGAGCGAGAAGACCGGATCCAAGGAGAAGGACAAGACCAAGAAAGCGGAGGGCACCACGGAGAACCGCTTCGTGATGGTCACGGTAGCGTTCGATCCGACCCTTATCCCCAAGCCCAAGAGCGATGACGACAAGGAGAAGGGACAGCCGGCCGCCAAGCCTGGCCAGCCGCTCGAAGTGCCGGCTAACCCGTTTGCTCCCGACCCGAACGATCCCAAGTATCTTGCCGAGCGGAAGCAGGCCAAGGAACGGGCCGAACGCGAGCAGAAAGACTACGACAAGAAAATCGCCGACGGCAAGAAGCGGGTTGCAGAGCTGACCGACCGGTTCGCGGCCTGGTACTACGTGACGCCGGGCGACAGCTTCCGCTCGATTAACCTCGACCGGGCCGCCCTGGTGAGGCCGAAGAAGGCCGAGTCGGCGAACCCGCCCGGTGGCGGCACGCCTTCGTTCCCCGGTGCCCTGCCGCCGATTCAGCCGTAACGTAATCCCCAGCCCTACAGGGCGGGGCTTTTGAGACTGGGCCAGGTTGGCCCGCCTCCTTAGGCACCGTTACATCGCCCTGCCAGGGGGTTTCCCCCTCGGCTCGGTCCCATCGCTTTCGCGGGGCTGTGCGGAGTGCCTCACGGCAAGTCCAGGCGGCCAAACACCGTTGCTCCCGAAGGAGTGCCCATGGCCGATGTCCCGATCGTACCGGGAACGGCCCGATATGCAAGAACCGTTTCTTTCTTTCAACATGCGGGGCGCGGCTCCTCCCCGTGCCTGAAGGCAGGGGGTTCCGCCGCGAGGAATTTGCTGAACCGGGGCAATTGCGGGCGGCCACTTCCCCCGCTAGGCCCTTGCGTTCACTTGCCTTGAAAACGTAAATTCTTTGATGGTTATGCTCGAGAATGGTGGCCGCGCTATCGTAGACCGCGCGGCCAGGGCGGCATGAGGGAACGTCGATGTCGACTCCAGCGGGTCAAGGTTTCAGTCCGTCCACCCCACCGGCCAGGGAATCCTACAACACCGGCCGGATCCGCCATGTCCTCTCGGCGCTCGTGCAAAACCAGCCAGGCGTCCTGGCGCAAGTCTCGGGCATGTTCGCCTCGCGCGGTTTCAACATCGACAGTCTTGCCGTGGGCGAGACAGAGGCGCCCCGGCTCTCGCGAATTACCGTGGTCGTGAAGGGCGACGACCGTCATCTCGAGCAGGTGCGCAAGCAGCTCGAGAAACTGATCCCGGTTGTCAAGGTCCAAGACATCTCGCGTGAAGACTACGTTGAGCGCGACCTGATGCTCATCAAGATCAGGGTCCCCGCGGCCGAGCGCCCGGAAATCCAGGCGCTGGTGCAGATCTTCCGGGGCAGGATCGTCGACGTCAGTCCCGAGGAGCTCATGATCGAGATCTCGGGCCAGGAGAAGAAGATCGAGGCCTTCATCGAAGCCGTGCGATCCTACGAGATCCTTGAACTGGCTCGCACCGGCCGGATCGCCCTGGTACGGGGTACGCGGCACCAGGACGAAGGCCCCGAAGAGGCGCCGGCCCAGCCCGTGGCCGAGATCGATGACGACCAGCCGTCGGTCCACGGCCATTCCGAACTCTAAGAAGAGGGGGGTTGCACGCTCCCCTACTGGTCTGGTGCCCGGGATTGATCGCTGCAGTCCCGGGTCTTTTTGTCCACCGAGCCAAAAGCTGCCCAGGAGAATGCTGATGCCCGCCCAGATGTATTACGACCAGGACGCCGATTTCTCGCTGCTGAAGGGAAAGACCATCGCGATCATTGGCTACGGCAGCCAGGGACACGCCCAGGCCCAGAACCTGCGCGACTCGGGGTGCGACGTCGTGGTCGGACAGAGGCCCGGTTCGGCCAACCACGAGACGGCCATTCGCGACGGGTTCACGCCCGTCTCCGCCGCGGAGGCCGCCAAGGCCGGCGACCTGATCAACATTCTCCTACCCGACGAGGTTCAGGGAGACATCTACGCCCGGGACGTCAAGCCCCACCTCAAACCCGGCAACCTGCTGCTCTGCTCGCACGGGTTCAACATCCATTTCGGACAGGTGGTCGCGCCCGAGGGCGTCGACTGTGCACTCGTGGCGCCCAAGGGGCCCGGCCACCTGGTCCGTAGTGAGTTCACCAAGGGCGGCGGCGTGCCCTGCCTGATCGCCACGACCGAGAACTGCTCGCCAGCGGGCAAGGCCCTGGCGCTGGCGTACGCCAAGGGAATTGGCGGGACCCGCGCGGGCGTCCTTCAGACGACCTTCGCCGAGGAGACCGAGACAGACCTCTTCGGCGAGCAGGTTGTCCTCTGCGGCGGCGTCAGCGCCCTGGTGAAGATGGCCTTCGAGACCCTGGTGGAAGCCGGCTATCAGCCCGAGAGCGCCTACTTCGAGTGCCTGCACGAGCTCAAGCTGATCGTCGACCTGATGTACCAGGGCGGACTCAACTACATGCGCTACAGCATCTCCAACACGGCCGAGTATGGCGATTACACCCGCGGCCCGCGGATCGTCAACGAACAGACCCGCGGCGAGATGAAGAAGATCCTCCAGGAGATCCGCAGCGGGCAGTTCGCACGGGAATGGATCCTGGAAAACAAGGCCAACCGCCCGGTCTATAGCGCCACCAAGCGGCTCGAGCGCGAGCACCCGGTTGAACAGGTCGGCAAGCGGCTTCGCGCCCTGATGCCCTGGATCGACGCCAAGTCGGTGTAGGGGGTCGGTCGCAACGCAGCACACCCCCCGCCCGAGGCCATTTCATGAGCAGCTACACGGAATGCCCGTCCTGCCGAGCCCTGCTCACCGGCGGCCAGTTGTCCGCGGGCGCCGGGGTCTGCCCCTACTGTGGTGGGAAGCTCACCCTCGATCGGGATCGGCCGCACGGATCGGATCTCGATCTTGAGAATCCCTATGCGCCACCGAGGACGTCGCTGGGCGATGGCCGCAGCCGGCTCCCCATCCCAGCAAGCTTTGGCGGCAAGATGGTCATGGCCTTCCGGCTGCTGTTTGGCCAGCTTCCACTCTTCGCCGCACTGGTGCTGACGATCTGGGTCCCCGGCCACCTGCTGATCGACATGGCGGTAGCCGGAAATCCCAATCAGGCCGACACCCTGATGGTGCTGCAACTGGGCCAACTGATCGAACTCGTCTTCGGGCCCATCTATGCCGCGGGCATCATCACGGCCCTGGCAGCCCGGATGTCGGGCGGGAAGACGTCCTACCTCGAGGCGATGCACGCAGGCCTGCACCACTGGGGCCGCCTGTTCGGGGCCCGGCTCGTCGCCGGCCTGTTCGTGCTCCTTGGTTTGATTGCCCTGATCATTCCGGGGCTCATCCTGGCAACCCGTTTCATGCTGATCGACGAGGTCGTGGTCCTCGAGGGTGCAGGCGCCTGGCAGTCACGCCGGCGCAGTACGCAGCTCACCTTGGGCAAGGCACTGCAGATCTTCCGGGCCTGGGTGGTCTCGATCGCGCTCATCATGACCTTTTCGTTCTCGCTGTCGAAACTCTTGGACCTCGCCGGGTTGCAGAACCATTTCCTGGCCGCCGATGCCTGCCATTGCCTGATCAGCGTTTTCGCGGTCTTCTTCAATTGCCTGCTATTCCTCTATTACTGGGAGGCAAGGCAGCAGGAAGTGAATGCGGAATCCGAAGAAATAGAGAGGTTGGAGATCGACGCGTAGGCCGTTCATCCGCTTTTTACGCCATCACCATGTTAATTTGATTCCAATCATGGCCGACCTCACCCAGAAACTACCGGAAAATGTTGCCGGGCAGTTCTATGTTGATGCCACCTGCATCGATTGCGACCTCTGTCGCGAAACGGCTCCCCAGAGCTTCCGGCGCAACGACGCCGAGGGCCATAGTTACGTCCATCACCAGCCCCAAGACCCCGCCCAGCAAGCCGCCTGCCTGGCGGCCATGGAAGAATGCCCTGTCGAAGCCATCGGCGATGATGGATCCCCCGCGATTCCGAATTGACGTTCTTGACTTCTTGACATTTTTCGACAATCTGTCGATCATCCTCCCCTGAGCACACTCACGCGAAGGCAGAAGGACGTTCGCGACCGCGAGCGGCGGTTCCTTGATGCTGCGCGGAAGATGCTCAACGAGAGCGGGTTTGCCGGGCTCAACCTCGACGAGCTGGCCCGGGAGGTGGAGTATTCTATTCCAAGGGAACCGTTTTCGCTCATTGCGCCTGCACGGATGACCTGGTCGCTGCGCTGGCGATCCAGAGCACGGAGCAACGGCTGTCGTTGTTCGACCGGGCCCGGCGATTCTCGGGTCTTCCTCGGGAACGAATGCTTGCAATCGGGTTCGCCGACGAACTTTTCGTGCGGCTTCATCCCTCATTCTTCCTCAGACCGGATCAACTTGTCGAACGCGTGCAGCAGATCCTCGCGGCGGGAGTAAGGACCGGGGCGGTAGGCGCGGGACTTGAGGCCAAGCTGCATCTGCTCGCAGACGTGCCAGTCCTGGCGGTTGGTCATGTCCCAGAACGTCACGGCGTCGTCGAGACTGAAACCCGGGTTTGCCATGGCCTCGGGGTGGAAGTGCCACTCGCAAACGATCTCGGTCCGGTCCAGGGCGCGAGGCCAGAGGGTGTGGGTCATCATATAGTCGGGATGCAGGCTGAGCAGGAGATTCGGCAGGACGGCGTAGTAGTAGACCCGGCGGTGGTCGTCGGCCGAAAGGCCGGGCAGGCAGGCGCCAATGAGCCGACCATCCATGGACAGGGTTCCTATGCCTTCCCGCAGATCCATCCGGGCGCCGAGATACGACGGGTTGGCCGGCTCGTTCTGGCCGCTCAGGAAGTGGGATAGGCGCTGGAGCGCCGGGTGAACTCCGGGGCAGTGGAGGCACTCGGAGTAGTTCTGGATGATCAGCTTCCAGTTGCTGGCGACGTCGTAAACGATCCGCTTGCCCAACCGGAGCTGCTCCATGCCCCAGGCGCGGAACTTTTCGGGCAGGACGTCGAGTTGTTCGGCCAGTGGCCGGGGAGATTCGCCGAGGTTCAGGAAGATATGGCCGTCCCAAAGCCCGACGGCGACGGCCGCGAGCGGGTAGCCTTCGAGGCGAAAGTTTGGCACATCCTGCATCTGGGGCGCGGCCACGAGCCGGCCGGAGAGGTTGTAGGCCCAGGCGTGGTAGGGGCAGCGGATCATGCCGTCAAAGGCGCCCTCGGCCGCCTCGCAGAGCCGGGTGCCGCGGTGGCGGCAAACGTTGTAAAACGCGTGGATTATTCCGTCGTCGGCGCGGGTGACGATCAAGCTCTCACCGGCGACGTCACGGAGCAAGTAGTCACCACTTGCGGGCAACTGATCGGCCCGGCCGGCATGGATCCACATGCCCAGGAAGAATCGCTCCAGCTCGGACTGATGGTTGGCGGGGTCGATGTAATAGCGAGCGGGAAGACTCAGGGCCTCGGGGCGCCAGCTCGGGGACGGTTTCTCGTGAACAGTCATGGATCGATTCTCGCTGTGTAGGGCTTCCATTTCGTTCTCTCCCCCGAGTTGAGTCGGCCGCCGATCCGGCGGAATCGGTCTCCATGTTATGGTCCGGGCCGCTTCGAGCCAAGCGCAAGGGCTACCAAACCGAGTCGGCGTGGCCGCCTCTCTCTTGCTTGCCGCGCAGGGCGCCATTAGAACCGAAGTGAGAGCGAGGCTGGTTTTTTTTCAACCCGGATCTCAAGGCGCTGCGACCCGAGGAGGACCACATGAGCGATGAGCTGAATCGGCGAAACTTCATCGAAGACTCCGGGCGCCTGGCCGCGTCGACCGCCGGAATCGCCACTTGGTCGGCACTCCATCCGACGGTCCGAACCGCTCGGGGTGAGGCGGTCGCCCCCAGCGAGACGATTCGGGTTGCGCTCATCGGCTGCGGCGGCCAGGGTCGCTACGACCTGGACGTCTTCATGCGTTCTCCCGAGGTCTCGGTCGCTGCTCTTTGCGACGTGGACCAGCGGCACGTGAACCGGACCGCTGACAAGGTCGAGAAAAGGTACGGCAAGAAGCCCACGACGACCGTTGACTTTCACGCGATTCTCGAGCGGAACGATGTGGACGCGGTGATCATCGGCACGCCCGACCACTGGCACGCCATCCCGTTTATCTACGCCTGCATGGCCGGCAAGGATGTCTACTGCGAGAAGCCGATCTGCCACAACATCAAGGAAGGCCGCGCCATGGTGAACGCAGCCAGGCGCTACAAGAGAGTCAGCCAGATCGGTACCCAGCAGCGGTCGGGCGAGCATTTTCAGAAGGCCGTCAAGCTGGTGCAAGACGGGAAGCTTGGCAAGATCAGCATGACCCGAACCTGGAACTTCAGCAACGAGGCCCCGTACGGCTGCGGCAAACCCGGCGACCGCGAGGGGGCTCCCGACGGCGTCGATTACGATCGCTGGCTCGGCCCTGCCCCCCAGCGTCCGTTCAACCGGGCTCGTTTTCACGGGACCTTTCGCTGGTTCTACGACTACGCCGCCGGCATGATCGGCGACTGGAACGTGCATCTTCAAGACATCATCCACTGGGCAATGGGCGTGACCGCGCCCAGGTCGGTCCACGCCGCCGGCGGCAAGTTCACGCTCGACGACATCCGCGACACGCCCGATACCCTGCTGGCGACCTGCGAATTCGACAGCCCGCACGGTCCGTTCATCCAGTTCTATGAGATGCGGAAAGGCAACAACCACGGCATCGGCGGCGATACCGGCCACGGCATGCAGTTTCACGGCACCGACGCCACGCTCTACCTTGACCGCGGGGGTTTTCAGGTGATCCCCGAGCGCCAGCGTACAGCGGCCATCAAGAGCGGCAGCTCGGACCAGAGCTGGCCCCACGTCCAGGATTTTCTCAAGTGCGTCAAGTCCCGCGCGCGGTGCATCAGCGACGTCGAGACGGACCACACCTCAACGGCTGTCTGCCACCTTGGCAACATCTCGTACAAGCTGGGCCGGAAGATCTTCTGGAACGCGCCATCCGAGACCATCGTCGATCAGAAAGGTCATCCCGACGCCGAGGCCAATGCCCTGCTCGGAAGAGAGTATCGCAAAGGCTACGAGCTGCCGAAGGTCAAGCCGGCCTGATGCGAAAGGGATGATAGCGAACGAATCGAGGAACCATGAGGCGCTTCAGAGGAATGAGACCGGTCGTGACGGCGGCCATCCTGGCACTTGCCAGCCTGCCCTTGGTTCCCGCCCTATCAACAGGCCGGGCGGGGCAGCAGGAGAAGCAAAACCGCAGCGAATTCATGCGGCGGAAGCTCGAATTCTCCAAGAATGTCCTCGAAGGGCTGGCGCTCGAGCAGTATCCCATGATCGAGAAGAACGCCAAGGCGCTGAAGGTCTTGAGCCAGGCGGCCGAGTGGGAAGTTCCGATGATTCCCAACGCCACCGATTACGTGGCCTTGACCTCGGAATTCCAGCGCTATACCGACGATCTCGTCAAGGCTGCCAAACAGGGCAACATCGACGGAGCGACCCTGGCCTATGTCAAGCTGACCATGAACTGCGTTCAGTGCCACAAGTACGTTCGATTCGCAAGCCAATGACCTGAGCGAGGAGAGAACGAAAGTCGAGCGGGAGCAGGCTGGACATGCTTTTCTGCCCGTTTCTCAAGGTGGGCAAGTCTCGCCGTGAACTGCGCTTCCCTACCCTGATGATCAGTTTATCCGGAACCTCTTTCCCAGATTGACAATCCGGGCGACTGCATCATCAAGCAAGACTGAGCGCCGCGATCAATCTGTCCGATACCAAGACCAAGTGAAAGGATCCACGCCGTGGGCGCTTCGATGAGTTGAGGGATGATCGCAGGAGGCGATGATGGCTCGGCGGACGATTCGGTGCGTGGTTAGCGGGCTTATTGTCCTGGCACTGGGAACGGGAACAGTACGAGCGGCGGGTTGGGCCGATTCCCTCTTTTCCGAGCGCGCTTTCGACTTCGGCCCCGTGCCTCGCGGAGCGAAGGTCAAGCATGACTTCGTGCTGACCAACCGGCTTGCGGAACCGATCACGATCCTCAACTTGAGGCCGTCGTGCGGCTGCACCAGCGGCAAGGCAAGCACGTCGACGGTCAATCCCGGCACCAGCGCGGTCATCGAAGCCCAGATGGACACGCGGAATTTCCTGGGGATCAAGGCAACGATCCTCTTCGTCACGCTGGTGACTGCCGGTGGACGCGAGGCGGAAGTACGACTCGGGGTCACCTCCAACATCCTCGCCGACATCGTCCTGAACCCGGGCTCGATCGACTTTGGCACGGTGATGAAGGGCCAGACGCCCAGCCAGGTGCTCTCGATCGACAGGATCGGAGCCCCGGGATGGCGGTTCGAACGAATGGTCTCGGCCAGCCGCGTCCTCTCGGCGCAACTCGTGGAATCCCGGCGCGACCCCAAGGGAGCAGTGAGTTACACGCTGACCGTGGGCATCAAGCCGGATGCTCCCGCCGGTCAGGTCCGTGATGAGATCCGCCTGCTGAGCAACGACCGCGAGACCCCGAGCATCCCCATCATGGTGACGGCCGCCGTCCGCGGCGAGCTGAGCGCAGCCCCCTCGATATTGACGATGGGCGAGGTGAGCTCGTCGGCCGGCAAGCAGGGCCGGTTCATCATCCGTGCCTCGCGGCCGTTCACCATCACCACGGTCGAAGGGACCGGCGATGGGTTCTCAGTCGGACCTCCAGACGCAGCGCGTCAGACGATGCACGTGCTGACGGTGGCCTACAAGCCGGAGGAAGGCAGCACGCGCGGCGACCTTCGTCGCGTGTTCCGGGTTCATACCGACCTTGCGGGCGAACCTCCACTGGACTTGACCGCGACGCTCCACATCGCACCCTGAACTGCGGATGAGCGACGCGCGATGTTTTCATCCTGCCCACGCGATCCGCAATTTGGTGTCACGCAATTTGGTGTCAGTTCATCATTATTGCTTCCCTTGCATCAAGTCGGTAAGTTGGATTCATGGGAAGACTTCCAAAACCGACAGGCGATGACCTTATTTACCACGCGATCAACCGCGGGAACAATCGAGCCGATGTCCTCGGCCCCGAGGGCGAACGGGATGTGTTCCTTGGCGATCTCGCCCGCACCAAGGCACGGTATCCTTTCGCGCTCTTCGGCTACTGCTTGATGTCCAACCATTTTCATCTGCTTCTCAAGCCGGCCCCCGGGCAGTCGATCAGCCGCATCCTCCAGTCCCTGACCGTCGCTCACACCTGGCGGCACCACCGGAGACAGGGAACCAGCGGCCACGTCTGGCAGGGCCGCTTCCGATCCCCGGTCATCCAGGACGGCGACCACCTGCTCGTCGTT